>JAFDTG010000048.1 GCA_019594235.1 Candidatus Saliniplasma halalkaliphilum
ATATTCATCTCTTAGTTCTAATACGTCTCCGAATTCCTTTTCGTTCGCTTCAATCCATAGTTCATTGATTTGTTCAGGCTTCAGTTCACCTTTTTCCCTCTGTGCTCGGTGCAATTTTTGTTCAAAACTAGTCATTATTACTTGCCTAAATACCGTGGCAAAATCACTCTGTAGTTTGTCTGAGAGCAATATCAATCGTTTCTCTGGATCTTCAGTTTCGTTCATCAATTTATCGAATAAAAGCATCTCTCCGAACACACTAGCCATTTCAGCAGTGGTTAATGGAGTACTCTGCTGTAAAACACCTTTATCTCGAGCTAGGTATTGATGAACACCGTGACCTAGTTCGTGGGCCATTGTCATCGTATCACTAGTTTTATCTGTAAAGTTTAAAAGTATGTACGGATGGACTGAAGGAACCGTACTAGCACTATAAGCTCCTCCTCTTTTACCAGCTTTTAATTCTGCGTCGATCCAGTTTTTTTCGAAGAATTTTTCAGCTATTTCCCTCATTTTTGGAGTGAATTTTTCATAGGCATCTAAAACTTTTTCTTTACTCTCTTCAAAATTTGCTTCAGGTATCGTTCCCGGTAAAGGATCATACCTATCGTAATCGTACAATTTATCTAAATCCATTATTTCTTTTTTTAGTTCGTAATACTTTTGAACGATATCCATATTATCGATTACAGCTTCCATAAGGGCATCTACAGTATCTCTGTCCACACGATTATCTAGGTTTCTTGGAGTCATGGGATCTGGATAGTCTCTAAAATCACCAATCGTTGAATGATTTTGTACAATATTGTTAAATATGAATGTTAACAATTTATTTTTGTTTTTTAATGCTTCAGTAACAGCATCTGCAACTTTCTTTCTCTTGTCTCTATCTCTTTCGTACAATACAGACAAAGCCTGATCTAGAACCATGGTATGTTTTTCGCCTTCATGCTCAAATTCTACTTCGATTTCTCCAATGGTTTGATCGAATAAACGGACGAATGCATCTTTTGCTGTATTCTGTAAAGACTCAATTATCTGTTCTTCATCCTCGGATAACATATAAGGTTCATAACGTCGCCAATGTCTCAAATAATTCTTATAATTCTCAAGTGTCTCTGCGGTCATATACTCTTCAGCTTTGTCCTGATCGAGGCTCTGCCACTCTAATTCAAAAAAAATCATTTTGTTTTTAACATCGGACATCTTTTTTTGAGACCTTTGAACGAGAGCACCTCTATCTGGGTCCTGGGTATCAAGTGAATAAAACAATTGGGCGAAAGAATATACTTTTGCTATTCTCTCGTATATATCCTCATACCATTCCATCGCCTCGTTAAATTCTTCAGGGGATAACTCGCCTTTCTCAATTTTTCCTTTGTATTCTTTTCTGAACTGCTCTGCTTCATCCAGTGATTTTTCAATATCCTTTTGAATATTAGGATCATTATGATCTTCGTAGAGGTCAGAAAGATCCCATCTAACCCCGTCAGCACTACTTGATTTATTTTTTTGCATGTTTCTCCACCGAGAAGGTTAATTACATTAAATAAATTAAACTTTCGCCTTTATTTCCATACAAGGTATATATGATTCGAAATTATACTGTATTGATTTATTTACCTAAGTTTGAAATATCTGTTATATGTTTTAGTAATATATTATGGATAATAAAAAAGTCCGTGGTTGTATTATCAATGGCTATCTAAGTTTTATTGAAATGAAGTGGGGCAGATTTGGAAAAGAGGAATGTTTAGAAAATTTGGAGATAAATGGAAAGATCAAAGATGGTTACTATTATCCAAACAAAATTAAAATATCGATCTTGAGATGGATAAAAGAAAACAAAGGTGAAAACTACATTGAAGATGCTGGAAAATATCTGATAAAAAATTTAAGGATGTTGTCATGGCTTGTTAGATATGATACACCGTTTAAAGTTGCTAAAAAAATTGAAAAAGAGTTTGAAGAAATATATACCTTTGGAAAGATGAAAATAAGGGGGGAAAAAGGAAAAATAAATGTTTTTTTACAAACTGCAACAGAAGACGATGTAACCTGTCTAGCTTATAAAGGCGTCCTTAAAGGTATTCTAGAAAAAACCAATTACCCAGGCACAGTTGACATTAAATATTGTAAAGATAAATCATGCGAGTACGAAGTTAGATATTAAATCAATCAAAATATTCATCTACATCAGCTATCAACTTACGCTTTTTATATGGGGGTAATATCAGATAACCAGGATAGCTTTGCAAATTGATAGACGGACTTTCTAGGGAATCCTTGTCCAAAAATTCATTTTCTAAAAAGAACTTTCGTGCTCGTTCGTTTATCGGTTTGGTGATTAGATAACCAGGAGTTTCCTCTGCCATGAGGAGTAGAAGTCTGTAACCTATACCCCTCCCTCTATCTTCCACTGCAGTTTCTATTGTCCTTAAAACATACACAGGTTCGCCATCTAAAGCATATTCCGTCCATTCTTCTCCATATACCCAACCTAATATTTCTTTATGTACGGCACAAATAATGAAAATAGGTCTTGGGAATTTTCTTAACCAAGTCTTGAATGTCTTTACATAATCCGGAATCCCAAGATCGTACAATAGTGAAAAACTTGCAGACCCAACTTCATCTATTACGAACCTATCTACGTCTTCAGGTTCTGTAAGCTGAATGTATTTTTTGCCCCTGTGTTCTCTCAGGACTTCCAAGATAAACAACCATCTTTCATTAGTTATTCTGTATACAATATCCAGACACAGTCATTATTCCGCATGGTCATGTTCAATTCTGTTTCCGTTATATCTGCTTTATTAAGCAGTATTGGTAACCACTCATCGGGTGCCCTTTTTTCATCAGCATTTGGGGTGACAGCTTCTATTTGGGCATATTTAACAGTTTTACCTGCCACTTTAATCCTCTCAGCTGCCGCTTTCCTAAATGTCTGATGAATTATACATTGAGAATCTACTGCACCTGGTTTTACTGTAGAATTATAATATTCAGCAACTTCTTTGTGAATATCTGCAAATTCACCAATTCTTTTCGTATATTCCTGCCAACCTTCCGTGAAAGGACAAGTCTCCGTAACGACACAGTTTTCAGTTGGACAATGTACGTCTTCGAAAGACGAGATGATCGACTCACCTTTGAGTAGACTTTCCATGAAATCATCCCAACTGCTGTATTCTTCTTTAGGCATGCTTTTTGCTAATGATGTTGCAAGACTCATGAGATAATTGTTCATTCCTGCAGCTCCCTGTTTATCCCCGATATCTTCCAAAAAGAGATACGCAGCAACATCAACAAATGGATTATGTCTTCCTAACTTTGCTTTATATTGGTCATCATATAGATCTTCTTTCATATTTATTCATCCTCCTCGCTACCTCTTAGTCTAGCACCTTTCATTAGTATACCATATACACATGCATAGTTTCTTAGAAGACTTCTAACGTATTCTGGATTTATGCCAATACGTTCAAGACTTACTCGGTTAATCTTAGTATCGCCTCTGAACCCACGATTTGCCAGTTGTACACATTCTAAAGGTTGATTCTCAACAGTTATATTTTTGGATACCTCTGACCTGAATTTCTGATGGATAACACAGAAATTACAGGTAGCAGTATTTTGAACAGTATTGTTATATTCCTCTGCTACAGCTCTATCTGCGTCAGGAATCTCACCTACACTGTACCTGATTCTTTTTATAGTAGGTGTGAAAACACATTCCTTCAATGCGTATATGTAACCTACTACATCTCCGTCTACATCTGTTATAGCCAGGTCTGTCAATGCAGTTACATCGCCTTCTATAGAGAATGCTGTTCTACCTTCCTTCAGGGCAACGTTGAAAGAAGGCCAGCCCATATAGGCTTCTTCACCGATTCTTTTGGCTAGGTTTTCTCCTACTCTTGACCAGTATTGAATTGCTCCTTCAATACCTGCTTTTTCGCTCATATTTTTTATCAAAGACACTAACGCTACATCTAACACTTTATTCTACCTCCTTTTGTTTTAAGTAAATGGTCCACCTATTACGTTTTGTTGTGGACACTTTATTTTTTTCTACCATTTTTTCTAGTATTTCTTCAATCTCAGATTTATCATAATCTTCAAATTGCTTATCTAGTTGATGGATTGTACAGCCATCATCTGGTATTTCATCAATTACCAGCCTTTCTTTATCCGTAATATCATCTTCTTCAATTTCCTTAGATTCCTCATCGTTTTCATATGAATCTAATTCCTCATCAACTTCCTCAACCGTTTCTTCTACTTCATTCCCTTCTGTAAAACTTTTATCAAATATAATACCCGAAAAATCATCTATATTTTTATCTGATTCGGTGATTTCTTCTTCCGATGAATCTGTATCGACTTCTTTTTCTTCTAGATCGCCTTCCACTTCATCAGATTTTTCATCAATATCCTCATCTGATTCGGTGATTTCTTCTTCCGATGAATCTGTATCCACTTCAATTTCTTCAAGCTCATTTTCATCTATCTGATCTTCTCCCTCCTCAGATAGTTCCTTATCTTCATCTTCAAGTTCTTGTTCTTCACTTCTCACATAAACAGTCCATCTACCCCTTTTTTCTATTTCTACTTTACCTTTATCACATAAACTTTCTAAGTCAGATTCTACATCGTCGATTTCATCCCCTACTTCCTTTTGTAACTTCTTCAAAGTAGCTCCATCGTTAGGTATAGCATAATACACGAATTTTTCATCTCCAGTAAGCGAGTATTCATCTTCCTTAACGCTTTCTTTAAGTGTATTTACATCTTCCTGGACTATAGATAAACTCATTTCAAAATCAGATGTGATATTTTCTATCCTTTCTTCGATCACTTCGTTCTTCTCTTTGATATTTTTTAATCCTTCAGAGATTTCATCTATATCCAAACCTTCAAACATATCCTCTAATTCAGATACTCTGTAATTTAAATCAGTATATTTATTGGTCACTTCTTTGTCTATTTTTTCTTCTATTTCAGATAGTTTAGTTTCCATTTCAGAGTATTTGTTTTCTAGCTCATTTTCAATACTCTTTACTCCTAGTTCAACATCTTCAAGACCCTCTTCTAATCTAGAACTTTTATCTAATAGAGTTATGGTCTTCTTTATAACAAATTCTAAACCTTCAGCATTAACCATAGCTCTAAAATTTCTTGGATTGTAATTAGGTATTCTCTCGCTTAATTTTTGGACGAGTTCTCTGAAAGTACTATGAATTTGTTTTGAAGATATTAGATTATTCTCTATACTCGAAACGAGGTTCCGAATATTAATATCTCTTCCATCATATTGGAATAATTCACTACCACTTGTCCTCATCCTCATATTCTCAAGTTCTTCCTGGATGATCAAGTTAGCTTCATGGTTACCGAGGTTTTCTCTCATCTCTTCAATTATTTCATTTAATATTTTTTGATATATACCTTCTAATAGCACTGGAGGTATATTAGATACATCTATTTCTTCTCCAAAACCTACTTCCCGCATTACTTCATTTAAACGTTCATCCACCTCGTCGATTTCTCCCTCTACTTGATCAACTTTTTTTTCAACAACCTCTTTCTCAGCTTTTTGCTCTGTTTTTTGCTTTACCTCGCCAAGTTCATAGTGTGTGTTATCCATGAAACTCTGCAGATTGTTTTTTAAATTATTTATAGTGTCTTTAAAACGGCTGTAATCTTCCTCAATAGTTTCCAATGTATTGATAATCTCTCCACTAAGGTTATCTTGTTTACTTTGCTTTTGGCGGGATCGATTATCCCTTTTTTGTACAGCATTTTCATTTTCAGCCATATTGATTCTATTCTCCTATTAGAGATAGGTTTTCAATTTCTTTTCCAACTCTTTTTTCCATTGTTTCTTATATCGCTCTGCCTGGATATCTCCAACTACAGAACGAAGATGTTCATCTACAACTTTCTCTAGAAAATCATACCACATATCATCTTCCATATAAGGTGCAGATGTCCCCATCTCATTGAATGTGACTGAAACAATTTGATCGAGCTGGCCAACACCAACAGCATTTCTTATTTTATCTTTCATGAACTCCAATATTTCTTCATTTTTCTTATAACTCTTTGTATGAGTGAATCTATCAACGAAAAGCTGTCTAGTAAGTCGATTTAATTCATCCTGGACATCTTTTGGATACGATTGAATAGTGTTTTCACTAAAGTCCCTTTGTTCGAATATGTGTTTTAAAACGGTAGTAGCTTTCATAACTTCATCTAATTTATTTCCCATCTTACTGATCTCTGATTTCTTGGTTAATAATGATGCCAAAAATGAATTGCCACCAACAGCAGCCACTATAGCCATTCCAGATTTCCATCGTTCTATTGAAACTTCAAGGTCTTCACCTTTTAATTTACTACAAAGGCTAGCCATGTTACTTTTAAAAGTACTTAGTAATCTGTATTGATCAGGTTTTAAATCATCTGGAATTGAAGTAGCAAATATTCTACCACCGACTCCAATGAAAAGAGCCAAATCTATATCTGCTCTCTCTCTTAGGTTTTTTAATTCCATCTCGAGCATGTACTTAAGTTGGGAGACGTTTTCAGCCTCCATCCGCCTATCTAATCTTTTTTTCTTGCTCGGTGAGGGACACACATCTATCAACTCATTCTTCTTTATAGGAGGAAAGCATTATCTCTAATATTTCATTAGGGGAATAATCATAGTTCCATTGTTTTTTCATCCTTTCTATTTTCTCAATCACTGTTTCAGGTAAATCTATGTGTCTAGCTGTTTTTAATGCTTCATCAAATGCTTCGTCATAACTTTCTTTCTTCTCTTTCTTTATCTCAACAGTGGTTGATCTTACAACGACACCAGCTCCTCTTACGAACACATAGGGATATAATCCCTCTCCATGGTTCGTACCTCTCATCTTAACTATCTTAAATGTTCTGTTAAATGCACCACCAACAGGGTAGTACTCCAAATGGAACACACCATCAGATAGATAGATTGGTAAAAGAACATCAGATCCTATGATCTCTCCAGGTTTAGAATGTTCTTCGACTGTTGCCATAACTGTACCTAACTCTTTCAATGGCCTGAACAATTTCTCTATCAATTCTCTTTGTTCTAACCTATCTTCAGTAGACCAAATCACAGGCGTTAAAGGATCAATAGCAACTCTAGTTTTAATGTCATAATCCTTTCTAGCTTGGACTAATTTTGGGAGTTGTTCTTCTATCATCTCTCTAAAATTTTGGCCGCTTAGATGAATGAAGAAAAGAGATTCTTCATGGTACTTCTTCATATCCCAGCCCATCATTTCTGCTTCCTTCATGATCTGCTCTGGAGATTCCTCTAAGGTTACGAAAAGTGCCTGTTCTCCTTGTTCTATGCCTTTCATTACAAACTGGATAGCGAATGTAGTTTTACCAGTACCACTCGCTCCTACCGTTGTAATAGCAGAATTCTCAATTAGACCACCTTCTATAAGTTGGTCAACTCCATATATACCGGTTTTTATTCTATTGACCATTTTAATCACCTATTGTATATGCTTTTTATATTTTATATATTCGGGTTAATCCTCATCTTTTTTAAGTTGTTTTGATACTAATTGGGCGAAACTTTTACTTTTTTCAGCTTCACTTGCCAAATTTACTACTTCAGATGATTCGATTTCCTCTTCTTCATTTGAAACACTACTACTTATTGCTTCTGCCAAAGAGTCGGAGTCTGCAATCACTTGAGAGATCTCTGACATTGTTTTCCAAGGAGGTTCTTTTTGTTCTGAAATTTCATCTACGACACTTTGACCATATTTATGATAGGTTTGACCTATTTTAGTCAAAGACATATCAGATCCGAGTATATGGTATGATTTCAATATGTCTATACGATATTTTACTTCCTCTTCGGGTAGTTCCAAATAGTCAGAGATTTCGTCTAAATTATCGTCTTTGACAACATGACCGATAATTTTATCATCAATTTCATCAAGTGCTATTTTGTAAACAGCTAATGGTTGAAGGTCTACTTCAAATTTACAAACTTCGTCTCCTGCATTGATACATTCAACTTCTTTAACGTCTGCTGGAATGTTAAGATCTTCAGAAAAGAAGTCACTTAATGCGTCAGCAACTATGTAACAAGTTTTTTTACCTTTAACATCGGGATACATGTCTTTAACCTTGTTATCTTCATTTACAAGTATCAATCTAAAATTTTCTTTTTCTTCCAGATATAAGATTCCTAAACCGATTTTAGAGAATAAATTACGGATAAACTGAAAAACTGCTGTGTTTTTAGCTTGATTTGAATTTCTAGCTTTCAAAAGTTTTCTAGTTTCATATTCTGGAACTTTAGATGATTCTATTGCTGCATTGATAGCTGATTCAAGTTTAGTAAGTTTACCTAATGCAGCCATTTTCCTTGCTAATCCGCCATTTTTATTAACCATATCATGCCCCCAATGCCTTCATATAATCACCATCGTCCTTCAATACTCTTTTGGCCTTTTCGGTTATTTCACCATCTTTGATAAGCCCATCGTTTTCAGCATCTTCGATATAGTTTTTAACTTCTGAATATTTAAGACCCAATAAATCTGAAATAGTATTGATATTTTGAATGCCTAGTCCCCATAATTTTAAAATTGCAAGTAAAGGTTCTTCCTCATCCCCTTCATGTTTAACATAAGGAAGAAGCAGATGTCTCAACGCTAATAGTTTCTCGGCATAACCTCCCATTACTGTAATCTTCATCGATGGTATTCTAAATTCTAACTTCGGAGGATCTTTTTGGACTACCTCGATTTTTTCTAATTTATCCAATGGGATTTCATACCATTTTTGATCACTCTTGAAAAACAGATTAGACAACGATAAAAATAAACCACCTTCTTTTTTTAATATATCAAATTTTAGATCCCTGTGTTCTTTTTCTATCTCGAATTTAACATCGTCGACCTTTTGTGCCTTCAAGAAATTTACACCTGAAAAGAAAACTACACAATCGTTTAAAAAACTTTCGATATAATAATGGCAAAATATAACTATGGTATAATGTATAAATTAAACACCCAGTGTCTAAATTTATTAAATATGGTGTTTTTTGTTAATATAAACTGTAGATTTCAGAATTCTATTATTATATTATCCGCAGTTAATATAGGTATTCTTCTTTTACCTACTTTCTCCAAATCGATTAGGCCATTGTCAAAAAGAACTTTTACGTCATCATACACATTCTTATAATCCCTATCTAGTTTATTTGCTAAATCTTGTATAGATTTAACTTCGTTTTTAGCGATATATTCCATAAGATAAACCCTTTTATGCGTCATAACAGAAAGAGATTTTTCAGAGTGAGAGATCGTTTCTTCTTTGTAATCTGCACCCTTTTGAAGATACTCTATAATTTGTAATTTATCGACGAGTTCAGGTTCTGTACATCCTGCTCTTGACACTTTTTGTCTTAATCTATCTACAGATTCAAACTCATCAAGAATTTGATTTTTAAGCGTTTCCTTTTCATTTTTATTGTATTTTTTTCTTAATTTGATTTGAATTTGTATCACCTCATAATTTTTTGATATCCATGTTTAATATGTTCTTACCAAATATGTCAATTAGTTCAAGGACTTCTTTTAAACTTTTATCTCGCGTTGATGAAGTATCAAGTAAATTACCATTGTCATCAAAGCTATCTACATGTGGTTGACTCTGGTAATTATCCCATCTAACTGATGTTTTCCACTCACTACCATTTAATATCTGGTAATTATAACTGTAATAAACCATCTGTTTATCTTTCTTGATCTCTAAAGATTTAACCCTTTGATTATCTCTTAAACGATATATCTTCTTTTCTATGATCATGAAAAGGCCTTCCCCCCTAAAGGAAACTCTTTCAATATAGACTTCAATTCCTCTATCTCTTCACGAGTGTCTTTACAAACACTTCCTTTTTGTATTATAGATGAGGATAGATTTGTTTCTACGCCATCATAGGGATTGTCACGCCCCAATAAACCAGAGAGAACGATGTGCAATAATTTACCATTAAATTTTTCATAACCCCCTTCCATAACCAATGCTAATTTATTTTTATACCGTTTGCCTAATTCAGAAGAAATGTAATAATAGCTATCTGATGTATAACTCAATCCAACGACTGTGTCAGATTGATGCGAATCGAATCCATTGCACCCTATCACAAAATCAGGATCAAAGGCATCAGCTAAAGGAAATATTATCTCTTTAAAAGATTTTATTAACTCACTATCACCCGCTCCTCTAGGAAGGCATATATTAACGCAATAACCTCTGCCTGCAGATTTTCCTATTTGATGAGAAAAACCATCATGAGGATAAAAACCCTCAGGGTCCCTATGAACAGATATAGTTAACACATCAGGATCAGAATAAAAGGTTCTCATTGTTCCATTAGCTGCGTGTCCATCCCAATCAACAATCAAAATTTTTCTTTTGCGATTATTTTGAAGCCATCGAGTGGCGATAGCCGCGTTATTATACAGACAATATCCGCCATAATTATCTGGAAGTGCATGATGACCCGGTGGTCGTATCAGAGCAAAACCTGTTTGATAATCAGATAAAACCCTTTTACAGACTCCGATAGCACCTCCAGCAGAAAATCTAGCAGCTTTACAAGATCCCTTTTGAACATAAGTAGAATCCCCGAGGAAACCTCCTCCCTTCTTACAATAATCTTCAATAAAATCTACATATGTTCTTTCATGAACCTTTAACAGATCTTCACGAGTGGCGGGTTCGTAATCTTCCAAAAGGTCATAAAAGTCCAAAATGTCTGATCTGTTCTTTATGAATCTATAACCCCTTTCTAACCTCTCTGGGTTTTCTCGACTTACCATAGAAGCACGATGAATACTATGTATTTTGTTGTAAAGTAAAATTCCTTTTTTATTAGATAA
>JAFDTG010000090.1 GCA_019594235.1 Candidatus Saliniplasma halalkaliphilum
CGAATATTGTGATATTCAAAGAGATGATCATGACTAGCGCAGCTAGGAGTACCAACCTAGATTACAGCAGTATAGAAACTTCAGTTCTGATACATGAATGGGGCCATCTCATAGGATTGGTTGGAAGGGGATACGATAGTGAACACGAGGACCACGAATACCCACACCACTGCAATCAGGAAGCTGGGAGATGCGTCATGGCGGCATCGGTTGAGATAAGAGTAAATGGTAGAGCGGAGGAACCACCTACAGAATTCTGTGAACTTTGTCAAGCAGATATGGAAACTATCAAAAATATGAACGAGCCATGGGGGCCTGCTGAGATATTGACTTACATCGCCATGGGTGGAGTCTCAATGGTTGGATTGACTTGGGTTATAAGCGTAGGAAAAGATAAAGATAAGGAATGGGATGAAGAAAGTTATCAATATGATCCATACTCTTCGGATATGGACTACAAACAAGATGATGAAAAAAAGTACTACTGATCATCGATTTTATAAGATACGCTGAAACTGACTTCCGCGTTGGATCTATTTTGTTTTTTATTTCTCAATTCTTTCAATCTAACGGTTTCAACTTCCCTTCCCTCTAACTCTTTTAACAAACCGGGTACATGTCCGTCACCAACTACGACTACAACTGAACCGTATCTATCGTCCAGTTCCTTGATATTCTCGGCCATGTAACTATTCCTTTCATCTATCAAAACATGAGAAACAGATGGCATATTTTTTTCCAATATATCCATGTAATCCGCCTCGTTTTTCTCGTACCTCTCCATTTCCTTTTCAACCCTCTCTTTACTGGTGAACAATCCAGCTACCATCCCAGCTATAAAATATATCTTCTCCTTTAAGCTCATAGCATCCATCATCTTCTGGAATATCATCTTAGCTGGTAGGTCGATAAAAGCTACACCGATGCCTAAGTGTTTCGCAGTATTCACTGCAGTGAGCATCTCGCTTCCAACTTCTACACCGAAATCTTCCGCTATCCTTTTCTGGATCATACTCATGGCCCTGTAAGTCATGGGAACGTCCTTCTGTTCGTCACCTTGAGATCTCAAGGATGCATACCTCTGTCTATCAAGTTCTACTGCTATCACTGAAGGATCCTTAGAAACGATCTCGTCCCTCAATCTTTCTGAGATATCGAACACATGAGCGGTACCGATTATAGTTATCATAGATTGTAGTCATCTGACACGATGAAAGAAACGGTATAAAAATGTATTTGATTCCTAATGTTCACAACTTTCTTTTTCGGGATGGCATATCTTTTGAACCGGATCATCACCACATTCTACGCACTCTAGTTCTAAAGTGGAATGATAGATATGGAACTCATTGTGAAGTATATCACGGATATCGGATTTTACCTGTTCCGACTCCATCATACTGATATCATCGACCAGGATGTGTGCTGAAAATGAATGGATACTGGAACATAAAGTCCAGAGATGTACATCGTGTACATCCCTTACTTCATCTAACTCCTTGATAGATTCTACAACATCCCCTACTTCTAAATCCTCAGGTGTCCACTGCATTATAACGCCTATAGATTCCTTTAACAATCTGACTGAACCGGATATTATCAACAGGGCTATAGCCACACTCAAAACGGGGTCCACCAGATATTTACCGGTGAAATAAATAACGACCGCCCCAACTACGACCGTACCGCTGGAAAGTGTATCCGCTAGTAGATGTAAATATACTCCTCTGACGTTGATATCTTTATGGCCATGGAGTAATCGCGTAGCGTATAGATTGCCGAACAAACCGATGACAGCAACGATCAGCATCTTCGTGGATTTTACCGCCTGTGGGGAAAGGAAACGCTGGTAGGATTCGTAAAGTATGTAGCCGCTTACGAAAAGCAGTATCACTGCGTTCAGTAAGGCGGCTAAGACTTCAGCTCGGTGGTGACCGAAGGTCGCTTTATCATGTGCTGGTATGGTCGCCAGGTTGATGGCAGTTAGTGAGGTGGCGATGGCAAAGGTATCCGTAAGTACATGTCCAGCATCACCTAACAACGCTAAGGAATTAGAGATCAAGTATCCTATCAAAGCCACGATCACTAGACCTATATTGATGACCAAAGCTAATCTGAGTTTCCCTTTAGTACCTTGAAAAAAGGAGGTCAATCCCATGTTCGCATCACCATCGAGAGTTTTTGAATACCTATGGCTAATTTTTGAGTATTGATGCCGAAACAGAGCCTGATATGATCATCGCAATCTTCGGAAAAGAACCTGCCCGGCGAGACCAGAACATCATCTTTAAGGGCTCTTTCAGCTAATTCGTATGAAGTACAAGGTGATCTAAATTTCGGAAAAGATATAATCCCAGCAGAAGGAGGGATCCACTCAATATGTTTTGAACCTTCTATCCAACCCCTAACCATGGAGTGATTTGTCTGAGCTAGAGCTCTAACCTCTGTCAATAAAGTTTCCCTGTTCTCCAGGACATTTAAGGTCATTCTTTCAGATAATGTAGAGTTCAAAAGGTTCATATGATATTTCATACGGTGTATTTTTTCGATGAGACCTTCGTTTCTCGAAGCGACCCATCCTATCCTGATGCCACCCATACCGAATATTTTTGAGAAACTTGAAGTGACCACAACATTGCGGCCTACTTCCAATGCTGAAGGACCGTCTTTGACGAAATCTCTGAAAATTTCATCCACTACCAAAACGATATCTCTTTCTTCGAGGAACTGCTGGATTTTAGATAACTTTTCCTTACCCATAAAGACACCGCTGGGGTTGTGGGGATTGGTCAGCACTACGGCTTTCGTTCTTTTACTTATGCTCTCCTGCAGTTCATCTAATTTCAAATCAAACCCGTTTTCGTACCGTCTTTTGATCGTTTTAACTTTCAAACCTAACTGTTTGGGTAACTTTACAAGCGGTTCATAGTTGGGACTTTCCACAAGTACTTCATCACCATGGTCGAATAATGTTAAAAATACAAGCGAATTCGATATCTGTGCTCCAGGTAATGAAACTATCTCTACATCATTCACTTTCCCGTACATATCGACTAATTTTCTCTCTAATTCCAAACTATATTCATCACTGTACCCGGTATCAAAAGATGAAAAAATATTCTTGTCACTGATAACTGAAATATCACTGACACTGCTTGAAGCTAGATCGAAATTGACCTCTTTGTTCTCTACGAGAAAATCCCTCAGTGGGAACGTAGTCGTTTTCATTTACAAAGAGATAACTCGTTTAAAGTTAAAAATGATTCGCTTTTTAGTATCTATTGAGAATATGTTCAGGAAAAAATTAAATAATTTGGTAAGGATTCAGAAATAGACTAGGAGAACAGGTCGAAATAAGGAGTAAATCAGATGAGGAAACTTGTCCTCTGTATTGACAGGGATGATGATATAGGTACCAAAACGGGTTTAGCTACACCGATTATCGGAAGAAAAAGTATGCTAAATGCCGCTGTAAAACTGGGGCTGAGGGATCCAGAAGATTCGGATACGAATTCATTGTTCTCAGCTATATCAACATACGACGAATTGAAAAGGGAAGGTCAAGATGTCGAGTTGGCTGCTGTAACAGGGTCCCCACAAATCGGATGGAGATCTGACGAGATCCTTGCCAAGGAACTAGACAATATACTGAAAAAAACTGATCCGGATTCTGTTATCTTGATATCCGATGGTGCTGAAGATGAATATATAACACCAATTATCACGTCGAAGGTCGATATCTCTCACGTAAAAAATGTGCATGTTAAACAGATAAAGAGTGTAGAGAATTTCTATTACATGATAGTTAAGAGTCTGCAGGAAGAGAAGACAAAAAGAAAAGTTCTGTTTCCTGTTTCCCTGGCACTGCTTGTTTACGGCTTTTTTACCGTACTATCACTTATAGGAGATATATATTACAGGGGATGGGGAGCGTTAGAAGGATTTTCTTCTTTCGGTGTGGGTTTGATCTCATTCGTACTCGGTATATATATCATAGGCAGGATATTTGAATTAGATAGGAAATTATTAAGAGCGTACTACGATTTGAAAAAAGCTATCAGTACCGCTGCCGTATGGCTACCCTTTACGATAGTTGCGATACTAGTGGTTTTAGGAAGTACTCAACTGGGATGGAGTGCAATATTGGATTTAGACGAACCATCCATGTTTGTGGCATTTTTGACTTTCGCTAGTACAGTTATATGGTGGTGGATCGGAGCCATATTACTTCACGAACTCGGGCAGGTCATAGATATATATCTAAAACAGGGCGAGATCAAGAGGTCCTTCTGGGCTATCTTGTTCTCACTCCTCGCACTAACATTCATATTCTGGGGTGCCTTCAGTTATATCCGGGTGATGGTTGGGATGGAAGCCGGAAATGTTCTACCCATGGTAGCGATCAATATCACGTTAGGCCTCCTCATAGGTATACTTGGAGGTATAACCCACGCTGGTTTTGAAGAAGAAAGTACAGATGATGAAAAAGATTGATCAACCATCAAGGTTTTGCTATGAATTATAAAGATTGGGAACCCATATATGAAAAAATACTCAGTGACTTTGGATATTCGAAAGAAAATGATATAGAATCCGCTAAATTACTGGGTGAAATAAGAGGTTCCGACGGTATCGAAGTTTTAAATAAAATTAAGGGTACTGAAGTCGAGGTTTTAGGTCCCTACGGTGAAGTTGCCACGGGTGAAATAAATATGATCGCTGGAGCAGCCCTTTCACATGTAGGTGAAATAGATGTTGAAAACTCTCTGTTGATCACGGACCTTGACGGGAATACAGACCTACAGATGGAACAAAATAAAAAAGGTCTGACCACGCTTATACACGCCCACGGGGACAATGTTGATCTAATAAAAAAATATAGTCCAAAATTTACGGGGCACGTGATATCAACATGCCAGTGCAGACCTCCGGATGATGTATACAATTTCGGTGGTTTCACGGATGGGGACAGGTGCGTGTTCCTAGCAGATCATTTTGAGGCAGAGAAAATCCTATTAAATGGCTGGGATTTTGATAATCCGGCTTCTAAAGGCGGGGACAAAAAAATCAAAAGAAAGAAACTAGTCTGGGCTCAGAAACTTATAAGTATGGTGGAAACATCGATACACTTAAAATAAGCAATCTCGTAGGTCACTACTTCTTCGATTGAGGGGAATCTTTATATAAACGACAGAAAAATTAGAATGAAATATAGGTATGTTAAAATGGAAGATGAATCACAAAAAAAGATCGAAAAGATACAGCACTGCCCCGAGTGCTCGAGCGAACACATATCAAAAGATTACCACCGGGGGGAGCTGTTGTGTGAAAATTGTGGTTTAGTTTTAGATGATGAATATATAGATGACGGACCGGAATGGAGGGCTTTCGACGCTAAACAGAGAGAAAAAAGAGCTAGAACGGGAGCCCCGATGAATTATTTGAGTCATGATAAAGGACTTTCCACGTCGATTTCCTGGAAAAATAAAGACGCTTATGGGAGGACCATACCTCACAAGAATAGAGGACAGATATATAGAGTTAGAAAATGGCACAGGAGGATAAGGGTCTCAAACGCTACTGAAAGAAATCTTGCCACAGCCTTGAGAGAGCTGGATAGATTATCTTCTAAGATGGGGTTGCCCAGGAGTATACGTGAGACCGCCGCTATGATATATAGAAAAGCGGTTGAAAAGAATTTGATCCGAGGTAGAAGTATAGAGACGGTTATCGCCTCTTCTCTGTACGCTGGTTGTAGAAAATGTGACGTTCCACGTACATTGACTGAAATATCCGATGTAGCTCAAGCCGATGAAAAACAGATCGGAAGGGCATATAGGTTTCTCTCAAGAGAACTACAATTGAAACTTCTTCCTACCAGACCAGAGAACTATATCAAGAGGTTCTGTAGTAAGTTAGATTTGGGTAGGAATGTTGTGAATAAAGGTGAGGAGATCATAGAGAAAGCGAACGAACTAGGATTGACATCTGGAAAAGGACCAACTGGGATCGCTGCGGCTTCAATTTATATTTCATCTATCTTAGAAGGGGAACCAAGAACGCAGAGAGCCATAGCCGAAGTAGCTGGCGTTACCGAAGTCACTATTCGAAACAGGTACAAAGAGATAGCTGAAGAGATCGGTATCACCATAGAAACTTGATTTTTTTACTTTAGGGATAATTTTATACGTAATAAAAATATTCTAATTCAGCCGAGGTATTTCAATTGTCGAGAGTGAGGATGGAAGAGTTCAAAAAGGCTGTAGCTAAAGTCCTTGAAGAAAGAGATATCGATCGTAAAGAGGCAGAAGAGATATCAGAGAAGGTCATGGATTTATTTGGTTACGATAAATCGATCACGGATAATCTGCTTTCATCTTCAGAAAGAGACCTGTTTTACA
>JAFDTG010000067.1 GCA_019594235.1 Candidatus Saliniplasma halalkaliphilum
AAGCCACTCTCTTACCCTTGACTTCTTCGATGATCGGGTTCAATTTTGTTCTCACGCCAGTTTCTCTTGAAAGTTGGTCCGGCATTATGAAAGTTCTTCCCACGTATCTATTCCTTAACAGCCCTTCGCGGTATGGTACATCAAGTTCTTCCGCCATGGCTAAGGCGTATGTCCTTGCAGTATCTGGAACGGGTATAACTACGTCGATTTCGTGGTTATTCTTCCTCCACTCCCTTGCTAATTCCCTACCTAATCTCAACCTAGCTTCGTAAACGTTAGTTCTTTCGATGGTAGAATCTGTTCTGGCGAAATAGACCCATTCGAACATACAATTTCGGGGCATGTTAGGTCTAACCTGTCTTGTTTCCATAGTCTTGGTTTCTCTGATTAGGATTGCTTCACCGGGTTTAACGTCTCTAAGTATGTCATATCCCAAAATATCCAAAACGATGTTCTCTGATGCCACTGCAAAGCTAGCCCCCTCGAGAGTTACTTTTTTTCCAAATATCATAGGTCTTATCCCATGAGGGTCACGGAACATGAGTAATCCAAAACCTTGGATCAGTGCGATCACGGAATAACTTCCATTCAAACGGTCCATAGTTCTTCCTACGGCTCTGAAGATAGCGCTTTCATCCATCTCCTCTTCCTTAGCTAACTCTCTAGAAAAGACCGCTAGTATCAGTTCAAGATCACATTGGGATTGAAGATGTAGATCATCTTCCTCTTCGATCTGTTTATAATTGACTATATTCCCATTATGTGCCATCCCTATCTTCAAAGGATATACGGTTTGAAAGGGTTGTGCATCCCTACCGGCTTCGGAACCGATGGTTGGGTATCTTACATGTCCTATACCCATATTACCTTTCATCTCGGTCAAAGTATTTTTATCAAAAACATCTCCTACCAGTCCGGGACCTTTGACCATCCGGGTTTTACCATTTTCTGCGATATAGATCCCTGAACCATTTTGACCTCGATGCTGGATAGCAAATAATCCATTATACAATTCAAGCGGTGCCCTGTCCGTTCCTAATATACCCACAATGCCGCACATATGAATTCCCACGTATGTTGTTTATGATTACAATTTTCACAAATAAGTAAGGACGTTTTAAATGTATCGTATGAAAAACTAATAGATTTAGTCTGTAATAAGGGGTATAGTTAGTTTTAAACGGTTGATTGTTTTCTTCAGCTATCATGAAAACAGGCATACTTTCAGTACAGGGAGCTTTTTTAGAGCATGAGTTATCACTCAAAAGAGCTTCTAAGAAATTGGATTTTAACGCTGATATAAATAGAGTCAAATCATCTCAACAAATATCGAATCTTGATGGTCTTGTAATACCAGGTGGTGAAAGCAGTACTATTTCTAGATTGATCGAAAACTTCGAGATAGGTTACGCAATCAAAGAAAAAGCCGATCAAGGGATGCCTATCATGGGTACTTGTGCCGGTTCTATATTGATGGCCACTGAAGGTGATAAAGCGGTTCAAAAGTCAAATACATCGTTACTTTCTTTAATGAACACGTCTGTAAAAAGAAATGCTTTTGGGAGGCAGCGTTATTCGTTCGAATATAGTGTTGATATCAAAGGTGTATGTGAGAACTTTCCAGGGGTTTTTATCAGGGCACCAGCGATAACAGAATGCCGTGATAACTGCAGATCTCTTGCACAAATAGAGGGGACAACTATAGCAGCAGAGCAAGAAAATCTGCTCTCATTAGTTTTCCACCCTGAATTGACGGAAGACCTGAGGATACATGAGTATTTCTTAGAGAAGGTAAGGGACTATCTGTAGTCTTTACACACTTTTATGAAATTCTTAAAGATCTCTACTCCGTATTCAGTATGATCCACTTCAGGATGGAATTGGACCCCGTAAATTTTTTTATCTTTATGCTTGAAAGCTTGGTATTTGCAGGACTCCGATGTTGCAAGGTGTATCAATTTTGGCCCTAGCTCTTTTATTTCGTCGTTGTGAGATTCCCATGCGACGAATTCGCTGGGTATGTCGATAAAAAGGTCATTCTGATCCAAAACTGTGATGTCTGTCTTTCCGTACTCAGGGCTTTCAGTAGCACCGGCTTCTCCACCATAATGTTTCGCGATGAACTGGGCACCAACACAGATCCCGAGGATCGGTACATCCAACTTTTCAAGATACTCATCGGTCCTACCGAGTTTAAGATTTTCATCGGATATACGTGGAGCACCACCAGATAATATCAAACCATCAACTTTGACATCCCCAAAGGGTGTATCATTCTTTATGATATCTGAATCTACATCGAGGTACTTAAGAACCCTCCATTCCCGATGTGTCCATTGACCTCCATTGTCGACTACATCAATTTTCATGATCTCAAATCCTAGGAGATATCATTTATTTTTTTGTTCTAAGGTAGCTTTGATGAATTCATGAAATAGAGGCGAGGGATTCATCGGTCTCGATGTGAACTCAGGATGGAACTGACACCCTATAAAGAAGGGATGATCTTTTACTTCCAAAATTTCCATCCTTTTCTTGTTAGGTGATTTTCCACTGAAAACAACCCCGTTTTCTTCCATTTCATCTTTGTAATCTAAATTCACTTCATACCTGTGTCTATGTCTTTCTTTGATCTCAGTTGACCCGTATATCTTATGAGCCCCTGTTCCATCTTCTATTAGGACCTTCTCGGAACCTAACCTCATAGTACCTCCCATCATATCGATCCCACGCTGCATCGGTAAAAGATCTATTACTGGATGAGGTGTCTTTTCGTCGAATTCTGAACTGTTAGCTCCCTCTAGTCCCAAAACATTCCTGCAGAACTCTATAACGGAAACCTGGAATCCTAGACATATACTCAGCAGGGGTACTTTATTAACTCTTGCAAAATTGACCGCATTTATCTTTCCTTCTATACCTCTATTACCAAAACCGCCAGGGATCAAAATGCCATCTACATCACCTAAGATTGTTTCAGGATCGTTCTCTTCTAGCTCTTCAGATTCTATCCATTTGATATCTATTTCAGTTTTAGTTTCAGCTTGACAGTGATGGAACGCTTCTACGTGACTTTTGTAAGCGTCTTCAAGTTCGCAGTATTTCCCAACTAACGCTATTTTGACTTTATCTGTTGGATTTTCATAGTTTTCTATGAATTCTTTCCACTCTTCGATATCGTGCTCTGGTTCACCTAGGTTCAATTTTTTCATGACGTAATCGATGAATCCTTCCTCCTCTAAAATCAGTGGGACCTGATATATGCTTTCAGCATCTGGAGAACTGATCACTGCTTCTTTTGGTACATCGCAAAATAAAGATATCTTCCTTTTTGTTGATTCTTCTAATTTGTTCTTTGATCTTCCTACGATTATATCCGGTTGGATACCAATTTCCCTTAGTGCTTGAACCGAATGCTGGGTAGGTTTTGTTTTCTGTTCGCCTACTACGTCTAGAACAGGTACAAGCGTTGTATGGATGAACAGGAAATCGTTGCTCTCTTCCCCGACTTCCATATGGAGCTGCCTGCTCGCTTCCATAAAAGGCATGCTTTCGATGTCACCTATAGTACCTCCGATCTCGATCAGGACTATATCTGCTTCTGTATCATCTGCAACTTTCCAGACCCTCCTGTTGATCTCATCGGTGATATGAGGTATTATCTGCACAGTTTTACCTAGATATTTTCCAGCTCTTTCTTTTTCGATAACGCTTCTGTAAACTTTACCCGTAGTGATATTGTCGTCTCCGCAGAGATTGATATCTAGGAATCTTTCATAATTCCCAAGATCCAAATCAGCCTCGGTCCCATCATCTAGAACAAAAACCTCTCCATGTTCAAAAGGATTCATGGTTCCTGCATCGCAGTTTAGATATGGATCTATTTTTATAGCAGTAACAGAAAGCCCGTTCGCTTTTAACAATTTTCCGAGAGAAGATGTAACAACTCCCTTCCCTAGACCTGATAAAACACCGCCCGTGACAATTATAAATTTCGTCATACTTAATTCACGGGAGAAGAGTAATGTAAAGGAAGTGTTTAAGTTTTTGGTTACCTTTTGTTTTGAGATAACATCTCTGCTAATCTATTTTCTATATCGACCTTGACTTTCTCGAAATTGTCCTCCAACTGATACACAGTACCGTATTTATTGAACTTCGAAACGTAGTTCCGGTGTAGAACAGCTAATACAGGGATATTCGATTCTAAGATATCTATAACCGCATCTTCAAATTTATCACTGTAAAGTTCCATGGTTCCTATTTCATCTATTACGACCAGATCTGTTTCCGGTGAGATATCCCTCAAACACTTTTCCGTGAATTCCTCAAGATCTTCCATATTGACTCTGTATTTACTCAATCTAGGACCTTCATCTTGTTCAATGTGAGCGAGTATTCCTTCTTCACCAGTGGCAACATTCACCAATTTAAAACCGACTCTACGCTTATTTCTTCTTATATCCGGCGTTCTTATTCCCTCTATCTTCAAATCCATCCCTTCTATGATCTGCTGGACTAAAGTGCTTTTTCCAGAACCAGATGCGCCGGTGATAAAAATATTGTTCATGAATTCACACCATTTAGACCAATGAACCTATTATATTTATTATTTATACTCAGACATATACCAATTCACAACCAAAAATTACCTATATAGTAATTCATTACAGATAGAATAGTTAGATATATAGGTGTTTAAAATGACAGAAGAAGAAAGTCATATCGAATCAAGAATGGAAGGTAAGGACATATACCCACCCTCTGAGGAGTTCAAAAAACAGGCGAACGTAAATGATCCAGAGATCTACAAATACGCTGAAGAGAACTACGAGGAGTTTTGGGCTGACCTTGCTGAAAGACTCGATTGGTATGAAAAGTGGGACGAAGTATTGAAGTGGGATCCACCTCATGCTGAATGGTTTGTAAATGGTAAAATAAATGCAGCATATAATTGTGTGGATAGACATGTTGAAAATGGAAAAGGCGATAAGACCGCCCTCATCTGGGAAGGAGAACCGACAGACGAAACAAAAAAGTACACTTTCTCAGAATTGAAAGATGAGGTTTCAAAATTCGCAAATGGTCTTAAAGAGATGGGAGTTAAAAAAGGAGATATCGTAACATTTTATCTTCCGATGATCCCAGAGCTTGCTATCGGTCTTCTTGCTTGTGCTAGGATCGGTGCACCTCATAGTGTTGTTTTCGGAGGTTTTTCACCTTCCGCACTGAGAGAGAGGATGGATGACGCTGAATCAAAATTCCTAGTTACGGCCGATGGATATTACAGGAGAGGTAAAGTAATCAATATGTGGGAGAACGCTGAAGAAGCGTTAGAAGGTACATCTAACGTCGAAAAAGTGATCTCGGTTGAAAGGATCGGAAGAGATGACGTTGAATACAAAGAAGGCAGAGATGTCGTGTACGAAGATTTGGTAAAAGATCAATCCGCTGAATGTGAACCAGAAAAGATGGACGCCGAGGATATGCTTTTCCTGATGTACACAAGTGGTACAACGGGTAAACCGAAGGGAGTTGTACATACTACAGGAGGATATTTGACAGGAACATCTGCAACTTATAACTATGTTTTCGACATCAAAGATGACGACATTTACTGGTGTACAGCTGATATAGGCTGGATCACAGGTCACAGTTACATCGTTTATGGGCCACTAGCCAACGGAACAACCACATTGATGTATGAAGGAGCACCTGATACACCTACAAAAAACAGATTCTGGCAGATAATAGAGAAATACGGCGTTACCAAACTTTACACGGCCCCAACAGCAATCAGATTGTTCATGAAATGGGGTAGAGAATATCCTGACAACCATGATCTATCAAGTTTGAAGGTATTAGGTTCCGTTGGAGAACCGATCAATCCTAAAGCTTGGAAATGGTATCACGAAGTCATCGGTGGAGGAGATTGCCCGATCGTCGATACTTGGTGGCAGACCGAAACCGGTATGATGCTAATTACACCTTTACCAGGAATCACTGATTTGAAACCAGGCAGTGCAACACATCCGTTCCCAGGTTTAAAAGCAGATATATTAGACGCAGCTGGAAATAGCCTTGAAGCTAACCAAGGAGGATATTTAGTTATCAAGAGACCGTGGCCATCTATGCTAAGAACACTTTACAATGAACCGGAAAGATACGTGGAAACATACTGGTCAGAGTATGAGAACGATATCTATTTCGCTGGAGACGGTGCTCGAATAGACGAAGATGGATACTTCTGGGTCGTAGGTAGGATAGATGACGTTTTGAACGTTGCAGGACATAGACTCAGCACCATGGAGATGGAAAGTGCACTGGTGGACCACGAAGCCGTTGCTGAAGCCGCAGTAGTTGGGAAACCGGATGAAGTGAAAGGACAAGTTCCTATCGCTTACGTGATCTTAGAATCTGGTCGTGAAGCATCTGATGAACTGGCAAGTGAATTAAGAGCCCATGTCGGAAAGATCATCGGTCCGATTGGTAAACCAGCAGCTGTGAGATTCACAGACGACCTACCAAAAACAAGGTCTGGAAAGATAATGAGAAGGATCTTAAAGAAACTTGAAAAAGGCGAATCCGCTGGAGATACATCCACTCTAAGAAACCCAGATATCGTAGAAGAGATCCGAGAGATGGTCAACGAGTAAACCCTTTCCAACAAAACCCTTTATTTATTTTTTAATTTTACATTTCAAAGTATAAACCATTCCTATCATGTGGCTGTTGATTCTCTCCACATCGAAGTTAGAGTTCAATATCTCACCTATATCTCTATCCATGTGAGTCCTACCAAAGAGTTTTGCAGATAACATCATGGGTATGAAAAAGAGAAACGCTACTTTATTAGAGGGTTTACCGGTATCGAGTACTATCATTTTCCCATCTTTTTTTAATATTCTGGAACATTCTTCTGCAGTTTTTCTGGGGTTAGGTAATGTTGTAAAAGTAAAAGTAGCTATAATTCTATCAAAGTAGTTATCAGGGAACTGTGAATTTTCTATATCATCATATCTTACACTTGCAATTTCACCGATCCCATCTTTCTCGATACGCCTTTTAGATCTTCTAAGCATACCTTTACTGATGTCTGTTCCTATGACTTTTCCGTTATCTAGATAAGATGAAATTTCTGTCAGTATCTGTCCAGTCCCGGTCCCGATGTCAAGGACTCTTTCGTCACCTGAGAGTTCTAAAGACTCAATAGCTTGACTTTTCCATTTTTTCTGTGGTCTACCGATTATAGGAAAATTGTCAATTTTGTCGTAGAATGAATTCCACATGTCGTATCTTGAGGCTACTTTTTCCTTATCTGCCATCTAAGTACTGAAAGCGATTTCAATTATAAAAAGTCTACACAACCTTAACAAAAATAATTACCATACAAAAGACATCCCTAATGTGAGTTCTTGGTACACTATAAGATACGAAACTACGTACCCTAATATCGCCCCGGTGTTCAAAAGAGGTAAACCGGCTTGAGGGTTTCCTTTCAAAACGAACCTCATAAGAACTAAAACACCTATTACGGAACCGACTATACATCCGAAAACTACTAGGAGTGGAGCATAAAATCCAGCTACGATCATCCCTGGGAGATGATAACTAGCAGATACCGCTAGGATCCCGGGTATTATCAGATCACCTAAACCAATGAACACCGCATCTCTTTTTTCTCTTTTATCTATCTTCTGTACTATTCCTTCTTCTTTGTAAAATGAATAACTTAGTTTTTTGGGGATCACTAGCACCACAGGCAGCTTCATCTTCATGACTCCTGATGCCAGTGATATCATATGTTTGGTTTTGTAGACTGAAATGAAATCATAGATCGCTAAGACAATCAGTAGAACGAAAACAGGTAATATCCCGAAACTCATACCGAAAATACCTGCAATGCCAGCTCCCATCACGATGCCAATACTATCAACGACATACCATTCTGGGAATTTATACAATGTATACGTAAGAGAAATAGCTAGAAGTATGGAAATAGTTAAAGGTATATCCAATGAGAATCCACCTAGTTTTAAAAAATAAGGTATAAAGTGGAATAGTACGGGATATGTGACATAAAATATAGTGAGACCCACCACGCCCAATATCGCATACTGGATGAAGTCACCTTTTGTATACTTCATGACTGCCAACATTATGCCTGTAAAAATGATTATGAATGCTACATAAATAAGTGGATTAGTGGGATCGTCAACATCTTCACCAAATGCCTGATATTCTTGAGGATAGAGATTTACGATAGCAACAGCTCCAATCTGGACTATCACCATCAAGCAGGCGATTGCAACAACAGGAACGTATTCTCTATCCAAAACTCACACCTTTACAATCTGCTAGCAAAGGCCATTGTGCCCTTTACACTATTCACACG
>JAFDTG010000113.1 GCA_019594235.1 Candidatus Saliniplasma halalkaliphilum
CTGGTCATACCTATCAAACGAAATTGTCTGCATCCATGTAGAAAGCCTTTTTGACTTCATCCATACCCTTCTCTTGTTCGATGTTAGACGTTTCTGAAATCATGTATATTACCTCTGCCATATTTCCAAAATTTATAAATAAGCACATAAACCTAATAATAGTTAAGATGGTTAAAATGCCCTCAGTGGAAACGGTAAAAAGGAAAGAATTTGACGAACTCAAAAACGAAGTAGAACATATGAGGGAAAACATGAAATTACTCTCCAATCCAGAAGTATTAAAGGAATTAAAAGAAGCAAAAAAACGAATAGATGAAGGCAAAGGGATTCCTTTAGATGAAGTGGAGAAGGATCTTCTGTGAGTTATCAGGTAGTTTTCGATCCTAAAGCTAAAGAAAAGCTGGCTGATTTTGATAAAGGGATCAGAGAACAGATTTTGACCAGGATAAGAAAATTAGAATATGATCCAGAACATTTTGGAAAAGCTCTTACGGGGATAGACCTTTAGGTCCTGAGAGCAGGTGATTACAGAGTTATATTCAATCTAAATAAAAATAAGAATCTAGTAGAGATATTACGGATCGGTCACAGAAGAAATATTTACGATAAGATATGATCTATGTTAGAGGGGTTTAATTCCACATTTTTTGTATCCAATAGTTTGTCTGGGGATCTTATCTCAAACTAATTTTCCTATTTTACTGTTTCATTCGAACTCGTAGTAAGCGTGGCGGTTGAACGAGCAGGATTCAATCCTTCCGTCCTCGGACGAAGTCCTGCGGTCGCTGCTTGGAGTGGATGTTGAGCTTGATTTCGAGGATCACCATCCGAGAAAGATGAGGAATTTGTAATTCCTCTAGAGGTGGTGGTAGGTGAAGGGGTAGACTTGTTGGTGCTGGAAGTTGTGGGTGGTGGTTAGATTGGATGGGTCGATGTTGTAGTTCTTTCTGAGTTTGAGGAAGGTGAGTTTATCCCTGTAACGGTCGATCCAGGAGTAGATAGTCTGAACCGGTGGAGATCGATGATATTTTTTTCCTGTTCGTTTCTTTACTGTTTTTACAGGGTATCACGAGGAATACTTTCCGAGTGAGAAAAGGATTTAATTCCTTTGTAGCCTTTATTGTACTGCTGGAGTGCGTATAGGATCACCCTGACTGGGTAATGTGAATATTTTTGCTTAGAATCGCTGAAGTACTTTTCACAGGATCATCAACGGTATCTCTGAATGGTGCCTTTTTGAGTTTCTCGGAGGCCCGCTTTGATCACGTGTTCATCTGAGTTGCAATTTGGACAGATCATAGGGAAATCGAGTTCTGAATGAGGGGATAGTTAAAATGTTAACGGTTATCTGCAGATACGGTTTATTAAAGATTAGATGAATTGGGATCCCTTTACGGTGAAAAGGAGTTATGAAAGACCAATCGCAGTAATACTCCAATAGCTCACAAATATTATTTCGAAGCAAAAAAAGGAGATTTGCTTTCTTCTCAAGAGGAGATTGCCGACATCATTGAAGATTTTTTTGGAAGTTATAGGTTTTAAAGAACGAAACCTCCAGAATATTTATATAACAATTGATACCTAATGTATATTGTATGTCAACTCAAGTAAATGTAAGGTTGGATGAAGGCCTGCTTAAAGAAGTAGATGCTTTGACTAAGGTTTTACACTTATCTAGAAGTGAATGGCTGAGAAACAAGATCGCTCATGCTGTTAAGGAGGAAACTCTTAATTTAAGGGAAGCTATCGCATTAGAATACGCTAAAGGTCATATCTCTGAGGAAGAACTGAATGAATTACTAGGGGCGGACGCTGAAGACGTAAAATTCATAGTGAAACATTTACAAACCGGTAAAGACGAGATCGACGAGAAGATCGAAAAGGGTAAGCTATGAAATCAATAGCCATCGATACATCTGCTTTGGTCTCTCTGGGCCATACAGAACTAATAGAAGAGATACTGGAAATTTATGATGTTGTGATCTCAAACGGTGTCCTGGATGAGTTAGAGAATATTGGGAAAAGAGAAGACGATGATGCCAAAGCAGCTAAAAAGTGGCTGAAACTTTCGTCTCGATTAAAGATCAAAGAGGATGAAACTTCAGACAATGAAAGTATATCCTCAGTCATATCTGCCTAGAACTTTGATCCATCTGGCTATGTGGCTATAATCTATCTCAAAATTTTCCATTAGCTTGTTGTTTTTACATACCTTTAAATCATGATATAATGTGTTCCGGATATCTGAAATATCGGTCTGCTCTATTTCTTTTTTAATCTCGTGGAGTTTATGGATAAAGTGAGTTTTGGCATTTTTTCTACCTAAGTTTTTGAAAAATTCTTCTGCAGATCCATAGTCGTTTTTTAGGCCACTACAAACACTACATTCACACAACATTTCTTTATGTTTTGTATAATATGTCCTAGCGTTTGCTTCTACTGTTTTGGTGTGGGCTTCAGGTATAAAGTATCTCAAAGGAAAACCTCCTCCGGAGGCAATTTTTTCTGGGTCCTTATAACTAGAGTAACAAATACCAGAAGCCATTCCGGTCAATCCGAATTTAGAGGATATGAGAGAAAATTCACCGC
>JAFDTG010000031.1 GCA_019594235.1 Candidatus Saliniplasma halalkaliphilum
AAGGAAACCAGCAGTATGGGTATTATATTCAGAACAGGTAATAATCCCATATCGGAATTGAAAAATGATGAAATTATCAGGAATCCACCCAGAAGGTGCGTAAGTTCTTTTTTCATGTTATCGACCTCCCTTTTCTCTAAGTATATCGATCCCTTCTGTAGATGGATGCAGAAGGAATGTAAAGATATCCAATCGATGCAGCTCATAGAGTATATGTTCCAGTTCCTCATGATCCCTGTAAGCATTTTCTAAATTTTCTTCGGTTATATCTTCCATTAAATACCACGGTGAAAAAGGTACGATGACCCAAACCTCTCGGTCCATCTTTTTAAGATTTTCAACACCTTTTAAGAAACTACCTGTGGATGTTTCCAGATCTGAGATAATGATGACTAAAGAAGCACTTTTTTGATCCCTCCTAACCCTTTGAACTGCAGAAAGTATACCTGCCAATTCACCCTTAGTGGAAAAGAACTGGCCGACGGTTTTTGTAAAGTCTTGTTCACTCCTATCACCCTTTTCCCTAGACATGGTATAATTCGTTCTTTTATATCCGCTGGTGTTGATCTTACCCGGCAAGTTTGAAAGGTTTTTGTATATCCTTTGAAAGGTATCTCTCTTTTGACTCGGTGGTTGATGGTAAATAGTCTTTTTATGATCAAAAACAGTCACACCAAAATCATGTCTAGATAGTTCAAAATTTTTTAAAAGTTCAACGGTGATATAGATCGAATGCTCCAATTTGCTGACTCCGTCTTTTCTCCCCCTCCGCATCGAAGGACTTGAGTCCAGCATTATTTGATAGTCTACGGGAGTTCTTTTTTCATATGTTTTAGTCATCAAATTCTGAAATTTGGACATGGATTTCCAGTGTATATCCCGCATCCTATCTCCAGGTTGATAATCCCTGATCGTGTCCAATTCGGATGTACTAATGATAAACTTGTTAAGATCCCTGAGTTCTAGATCGCTCTTTAACCTCTTAGAGTACTTCTGTGCCTTCTTTATGGCCTTTTTCGAGCTGTGTACCGTCACTTCCTGGTCCCCATCTCTGTAGAACTCCTCTTTGTAGAGTTTCATAGAATCGTAAACGTATCCGCTCAAGGCTCCAAGAGTTTTATTCCCTCTGCTTTTGGGCAAGAGTTCATGTTTAATTTTCACAGTCGAGTATATCTCGCCATCGAACTCTTTATCTGAATCCACATGTATATCCTCAGATACATCGAGTTCCAGCTCGAAGTAAAGTGGATGATCTGATCTAATATCCTGGTAAAGATAGAACTTTTCATCGGCGTATTTCTCTCCTCCTGAGACCTCGTTCTCGACTTTGATCTCTCTATCCGCCCGTCCGAAGTGGTATCTTGCGTATATGAAAAGTGAGAAAATTCCGGCTGAGATGACAGGTAAGTATGGATTTTGGAGAAGGAAACCACCCGCTAAAAGATATATGGGCACCAACAGTAATAACCTTCCTCTGAGTGTCATCTCGATCTCTGCCACTACTCATCCCTCACTACGATGGTGTAATGCAGGTCCCGGTAAACTTCTCCATCTCTCAAAAGGAATAACTTCAATCTATACAAACCTGCTGTTTCTACGGAGAAGTTCACGGTCATGTTCCAATTCTCTGTGTGGTTCAGAGTTATGTCCCTCTCGAAATAGGTATTGTTACCAGGTAAAGAAATGTTATCCGATAAAGTTCCTATAGATTCCATATTTTCAAATTCATTACCCAAACCCATCACCAGTGTGTAGTCGGTCGTTTCATGTTCTCTATTGATAGCTCCTATCGTGATACGACCGTTTTCGTTCACTGCTAGGTCGTTAGGATATTCATCGGCCATACCCCCTTCACCTAATATGTAGAATTCAGTGAACCTCTCACCTGTTCTGGGAGTTGTGACGATATGTACCGCAAGTGCACCTGAAGCAATGAGCAGTATCACAGTCCCGATCACTAGAGCTTTATCGATCAAATCGTAACTTTTCCAATCTGGTTTGTTGATCTCAAATTCTATATGGAATACTTCTTCCAATGGGATCGTTCTTCTCCTGTAAAATGCAAGTCCAGAAAATGCGAATATGAACATTGATATGGAAGTTAAAAGGGGTACCAAACTGATCTCCCATGTATAGTTCAACAATAGCCCGACGAGAGGCGTGATAGCTATACTCAATCCGAATGAAAGAGCTATCCTTTCGATCTTATCAAGAGGTTCTTCTTCAGGGAAAAGAAATGAAATCAAGACATATCCAGGAAAGAACAGCAGGTACGGCAGACCTAAAACTGTCCTAGCCGCGCTTTCAGGAACAAGATATATAACCATCAGCAGTACCATGGTAAGTATCGTTACTACGGCTAAATCCCACGGTTTTTCCCTTATCTGAACTTTCAAACGTTCTTCACCTACGTTTCCAATTGAACATTTCTTATAAATGGTTTTCCGGCCTTATCGATCGATTTTCAACTCTTCGGATTGAACGTATTCTATGTCGTTCTTCAAAGCGATCTCAGCCTTCTGCAACTCTCTAGCCAGGTAGGCCATGTGGTCAAGTCTAGAGACCAGTTTCTCCCTGATCACCGTATCACATATGGATTTTGCATCTTTGCTGGTGATGATCTTGTCCAGTTCTCCGGTTTCTACCTCCAATCTCCCACCCTTGTTTACATTTTTGTAATGTTCTGCTGTGATCTTGTCGTTTACGAATATAACAAAGAATCCCTTCTCATCGAAATTTACCTTTTTTTCCTCTACTGCTCTTAACTTCTCAACTTCTTTCATCTAAAACCACGTCCCTGGCTTCCACCATGTTTTTAAGTTTTATATCAGCTATTTCTTTTTTCAAATTCCTTAAACCGCAGTCTGGATCTATCAGGATATTGGTCCCGAAACTGTCCACAGCTCTTTCGATCCGTTCTTTTATGATGTCTACACTTTCAACCTTGCTGTCGGTTGTGATCACCCCTGGGGCTAACCGCTGTGAGAATGATAATTCTTCGTAGATATCGTACAGATGCGGGTTAGCTGCGAACTCGTGATCCAATATATCCACATCTATCTCCACGAGTTTTTCTGCGATATCAGCGACATCCCCACAAACGTGCATTGCAGTTGTTATATTACTTGGTAACATCGTCTCCAAAACATCTTTGATATATGGTTCATACTCTATCGAGAGAAAAGGTTCGTCGATCTGGACCACATCACAGACCTTTGAAAGTTCTTTTATTTCTGATTTCAAAGCCTCAGCGGTATCCGTTACAGCTTTTCTTGTATCTTTGTAGTAAAGGTCGTACGAACTTTTGACAAGAGTCCACGGGCCTGTTATGATGCCTTTCAAACCTATGTTTTCAGGAAGACTGTTCCGGATCTTACTTTGATCTTTGATAGTGATAGGTCCTCGATACTCTATGTTGGAGATTATCTCGGGTCTTCTTTTCATCCTGAACCCTTTCAGTTTTTCAGCGAATATCTGCACCATACCTCCTCGTGTCTGCCCGTCGGAGACCAGTTCTATCCCGGCATCCAACTGGGCTCTAACTGCCATTTCGATACTCTCCATAAATGAATCTACATCTTCGAAATAGGATTTTGCCAAAGATCCATTAGATGGACGAGCAGGATAACTCCCTACGACCGTTGTGATCAAATCTTGATTCAAATCCATCGGAGTAGATATACCCTTCAATCTAAAAAAGATTATCCAAGTTGTCTACAGATGATTGTACGGATGATCTTCAGTGATATCTGTTCCGAAATACTCCTCGGCACCCTCGGCTACCAGTTTATCCACCATGGCTGCGTTCACTAATTGAGTTTCTGCATTCTCCACGGGACCGTAATATACGAAATCACCTCCAAGTAGAACCGGTAGACCGTTGATGGAAGTATCGATAGTATCGAAGATCTTCTTATCTTGTTTTTCCAACCACTGCCAAGATTCGACTGTATTGTGCATCGCACATCCTACCGGTAGACCGAACTCGCTCTTGAACACGGGTATAGCTCTCAAAGTTTCGCTAGCACCCTGTTTGAAGGGCTGTGCAGCAGTATCTAGTAAGATATTTTCGATACCCGCTTCCTCTGCGATGTTCATCAAACCTACTTCCAGAAGCTGCCCCCCATCTTTGATAATATCCAGCCTTCCCTGGACGCTGCCACTTTTTGGATTGAAAGCCAGGACTATTGCGGATTTTGGTGTATGTTCTTCTAGGGTTTCGATCTCTTCTTTTGATATCCCTATATTTATACTGTTGTAAATCACTCTGTTTAGGGCGTCTTGTTCTTTTAGATATTCTAGAGCCTTTATCCTCACCTCAGATTCCGGCATATCCAATGAGAAGCAGCCTTCTACCGTGTCAAGTGCGAAATCTATCTTCCACTCTACTTCTTCCTTATCGTAAATGAAGATGTCCGGGATAGCTGGAACGTGGGTTCTTTTGGAGAACTCGTTTTGTTTTTTGATCAGTTCTTCAGCTTTTTCTAAACCGTCACTTGGTTTTTCGAATTCACCCTCGTAAAAGATGGTTCCGAACATCAACGTTGGATTCTCTCCGGGTAGCCCTCCTACCTTTACACCGTTCAACTCATATTGAGTCTGATCTTTAGTGAAGCTGAACATCAGTTCACCTCCTGCTGAGTGATTTTTCCCCAGGGGGATACTTGGATATTGGAATGTAATGCCATATCCGCCTGGAATTTGTAAGTCTCTTTCTCTTTTATCGATATCGCCTGATAAGGTTCTCCGAAGGAACCTGGATCATCTTGACGAGCTTTATCTATCTCTTCTAATATCTTTTCTTTCGAATCTTCGTTTATCAAACCTATGATCTCCACCTGTTCCCTGAACCTGTTGACAGCTTCTTCTGATATGTTCTCGATATATGGAACAGCTCCAGGTCCATCGATTATCCTCCCGTCCTTATCGATCCCGTTCTCGATAAGCTTGATAAGCGTCTGTCCAGATTTATGTCCTCTTATCTCATCTCCACATATGATCAAGAACCTGATATTCGGATTGGACAGAACGTTAGCGATGACTTTTTCTATACCGATATTCTCGGTCTTCATGGGCCCCCAGATAGCAACTTTTTCTTCTGGAAACTCGAACTTCTTTTTTAACGTTACAACTGCTACCGGCGACTTTTCGTTCCCTATCCTGTAATCACCCTTCCATGGATAACGTTCCGTCATAGTTTAGATAACCTCCTAATGATTTTGTAGGAGTTTTCGTCCGATTGAAGTGGTATTATATGTGCCCCGATCTTTGTTTTCAGTCCTCTTTCCTCGGCACCGTTTATTATACTTTCATAAAATTCTACGGTGAACTCTATAGATTCATTTGAAAAATCATCGGTGTTTTTGAATCTATTTTTCACTTCTTTAGGGATGTTGACTTGGGGTATAGATTCTATCAAAGTGTTCATCTGGAAAGGTGAATTCAAAGGTGTAGTTGAGATCAATACAGGTGGCATTTCGTCAACTTTACGCTCTACCTCTTCAAGTATATCAAGTGCCTCTCCCACGTCGTAACATATCTGTGTCTGGAAGAAGTCCGCACCGGCCTTTACCTTTTTTGCGGCATACTCTGCTTCATTGGTCCTTGCAGGTATCAAAACTCCCCCTGCTTTAAAATTAGTGGGTTGTTCAAGCTCTTCAAGCTCGTTCATGTACCTGTTCCGCGTTCTGTACGGTTTCGAGGAGAGTTCTGGCATCAACTTACCCTGGTTGAGATACTTTTTGATCCCGGTGATCAGTTCTAAGGAATTGATATGTCCCACCATCTTTTCAGCGGGATAATCTCCCATGGATACATCCCCACTCATAGCTAGTAGATTTTTTACGTTCAAACACTGAGCACCCAGTAACCACTTCTGTAATCCACTGAGGGTCGAATCCCTGCATGTAAGATGCACGATAGTTTCTACGTCTATGTGTTTCTTCAGCATGTACGCATAAGGTGCCGGATCGATCCTAACCAGTCCGATAGGATTGTTACAGATATTGACGGCCGTTAGGTACTTGAGAAAATCGTAGTTTTTGACTTTATCTATACAGTCTGAAACGTCGCCGCCTCTAGTAGACGGTATCTCATATGTGATCGGGAAACCATCATCAGCTATGATCTTAGTTATATCACTCATGATGATGTGATGAAGTTCTATTTATTTATTGGTTTTGTTAATATATTCTAACTTTACAAGATATCGACAAACTATAAATAATATTTATATACTCCAAATATTCGATGGAGGAGACAATTGAAGACGAAGAGGATGTTGAACTTTCCCTTTGCGAGCATACGTCCAGAGATAAAGATTGGCTTGCTTTATTGAAAGGTAAGGAAAAATTGACACTTGCTCCTCATCCATTCTGTGACAGTTGTGGTCTGGTTAGGAATATCGGACCGGATAGACCAAAAAAGATAGGTTACTTTATCGATGTATTGAGTGAGATCGAGCGCTATCTGAAAGAGGAGAGCAAGAAGGGAGGTAAACCCAAGTTGATAGAAGCTCAGAAAAGGTTGATAGTCAAAGATATGCAGGATGAGGAGATATTTAACGACCTCTACGGCGCCATGGCTACTGCACAGAAAGAAAAGTTCGTGGAGCTTGTTCAGAAATACAGACCAGACCTCAAAAGCCATGAGATAGAGTACTATTTGGAATGAATTCTGTTGAAAAGCTTTATATGTATTTTGTAGGTGATTAACATTATGGAGAAAGTCTCTTTCATAATCCCAACACTCGATGAAGTCGAGGGTGTAACAGGTGTAATTGAGGACATACCAGAAAGAGAATTGAAGAGCAGCGGTTATGAAGTTGAAATTTTGATTGTAGATGGTGGTTCGACCGATGGTACCTGTGAAGTCGTTAAAGATTACGATGTTCAGGTCTATTTAGAAGAAGGTGGAAAAGCATCTGCAGTCAGGAGGGGTATGAAAGAGAGCTCCGGGGATTACGTTTTTTTGATAGATGGGGACGGCACCTATCCATGTGACAAGGTTTCTTTGATGCTGGATAAGTTACAGAACGGGACTTCGATGGTCCTTGGGAACAGATTTTCCGGTGACGTCCAGGATGGGGCCATGTCCAGGTTGAATAGATTCGGCAATAAATTTTTGACTTCCCTGGCCAATCGTCTTTATAAAACAGATATATCCGACCTCTGTACAGGCCTCAGAGGGATAAAATCCGAGTGTTTAAACGGTGAAATACCCGGTAAAGGTTTTGAAATAGAAGCAGCACTCCACGCCATGATGTGTGATATGGATATCTGTGAAGTACCTATATCATATAAAGAACGCAAAGGAGAATCTAAGTTGAAAGTTAGGGACGGATTCAAGATCGCCAAAAGGTTATTGGTCGAGAAGATGAAGTAAATTAAAAAAAGAAAAAAAGGTTTTTTTATAATATAGCTAGTCCAGCGTCGACGTTGAAGTTCAAGCCTATTCCGAACCAACCTATTATTATGAGCGCCAATGCGAATCCTGCTATGCCTATCTTGAACCACTTGCTCCAGTCGTCTCTGTAGAATGCTGCTAAAAGCAGAACGCCAGCGACTATGAACACACCTATGTCCATCAGTATATTCCCTGTGTACCTCATACTGTTTTCAGTTGCCCGGTGGTCCTGTCTGACCTCCATGCTTGGAGGACTGCTGCCGTAGTTAGTTCTGAAAGGAGCAGCACTTATCAAGATAGCTCCCAATAATATTATTATCAGACCTAGCATGACCATCTTCGGCATCCAATCGTCACTTGCCAATTTCTTGAAAAACGGTTCACTTGGCTGCTGTGGTGGCGTGTGTTGAGGTTGGTATTGTTGTTGTTGCGGTGGGGGTTGCTGTTGATACTGCTGTGGCGGTGCCTGCCCTTCACTTGGGCTTCCTTCACTAAAAGTTTCCTCTTCCATATTTTACACCTTCGATGTTTATAATATACAGTCTATATATGTTTTTTGCGAAATCGGATGTATGTGGTGGCCCCCTTCAGTCCTTCTCTTCCAACTTCTCTTCTAGTTTAGCTATCCTATCTTTCAACTCTTCGATCTCGTCCTTCGATGGTCTAAGAATTTTTTCATATGTGGACCTTATGGGCTTTAATGGATCTTTCATCAGTTCTGAGTACTCTTCAGATAAACCAATGATCTTTTCTTTAATGTCAGGTCTTTTGATCCTGGTCTTTTTCCAGAAATCACTGTACATGTCATAGTATTTGTCGGGTATCTGGTCCAACATCTTATCCATGTTTCCTGAGATGGATATCCATATCTTCAAGAGCTCGTCAGCTTCTTCTTGATGTTCCTCAGCTAAATCTTTTACTTCTTTACGAACCTTGGTCGATAGTTCTTCCCAGGTTTCTAACAGTTCTGCCTCTTCTACCTTTAAAACATCCTTACTTTTCTCCACTTCATCCCGGATATCCTTGATCATATCGAACCACAAAGGGTATAGATCCCTCATGTCCTTTTCATCGTCCTGGATGATCCTCTGACTTTCGCCGATATACTCGTATATTATCTCCTTGATATCTTCTCTTTTTCTTTTCATTTCTCCTCGGATATCTTTTATACCGCTGTTCATCTCATTCAGGAGCTGTTCCCATTTTTCCTCAAGCTCTTCCACTTCTTCTTTTGGAATACCTGTCTCGTCGAGTTTCTTTTGAAACTTGTCCGACTTGATACCCCATTTATTTTCGATCTCATCCCAGTGTTTTTTATGGGTGCTTTTGATATCTTTCAAACCTTTATCAGCTTCTTTTTTCAAGCCCTTCCAGAACTTCTGGATGTTCTGTGATTCCTCTTGTATAAGCTTTTCAAGGATGTTCATAGTTGATATCAGTTTTTCTTTTGTTTCCTCTTTACCTTTTGAGAATTTGATCGTGATCTCTCCTTCATCTTTTTTAACAGCTTCATAGAATTTCTCGTCGGCCATACGTTCAGCTATCACGTCTTTAGTTTGAGGATCTTTAAATTCAAAATCTAGGTCATCAAATATCTCTTTCATCTCATCCTTGGTGAATTCTTTTTTAAGGTCTTCTATGATGTCTTCTGAGTCCTCATATACCTTCATATATCTTTCATATAATTCTTTCATGGTTAAATCTCCCTTTGAGGATTATATAGACCGAAGAGACTAATATAGTTTTTCAAAATGATCGGTCGAAGTTCAAATTATTAAAAATAATAGAAAAAAAGGTGTTGAAAAGTGTTTTAGACGTACTTTTGGCAGTTATCACAGTAATTTTTGTTGTACTCTGGTATATATCTTGTCTGCTGGTTACAATTGGGGCAGACGTTTTGATCCTGCTGCCAACCCTGTTGCTGCTGTGGTGGTTGTTGCTGTTGTGATTGTTGCTGTTGTGATTGTTGCTGTTGTGATTGTTGTTGTGGTGGTTGTTGTTGAGATTGCTGCCATCCCTGTTCCTGTTGTTGTTCTGGTGGCGGAGGTGTTTGTCCCCATTCCTGCTGCTGTTGAGGAGCTTGGGTCGCACTTGCTGGATGTATCGGAACTTTGTAATCCTGACAGTTATCACAGTACCATCTTTGATAATCCTGTATGTATCTCATCGATGACCTGCAGTTAGGACACATGTTTGCCTGGGTATCGACTTCATCGAGTTTCATGTAGCCAAGTAGTATTAGAAGACCAGAAAGTATCCAACCGAATATGAAACCCAGTATTATGTAGATGATCAAATTATCTTTCACTGTACCCGCCATTCCCTGGTCTATGGGACGGATAGACGCTTCTTCAAACTTGCCTTTGACCACAAGGGCTATACCGGCGAAGATCAGATAGATGATACCTTGCATGATCCTCCAGGTTCCCCAGCCCCATGCAGTCCACATCAGTCCCCGCATGATCGACCAAAGTCCCCAGAGACCATAAAGCAGTGCGGCTATCAAAAAGAATATAGACGCGTAACGAAACATGTCTCTAGCCTCTTTCAACTTGGGAGGCAGGTTAGGGTTTTCGTCTGGTATCTTTATCATTTCGTTTATATCCATATTTATCATTCCTCATTCATATCTTCAGGTGGTGGAGGTGTTCCTCCCTGACCTGATTGAGTTTGTTCTTGAGTTTGTGACGGTCCTGATGGTGGTGGAGGCTGCTGGTACTGCTGTTGTGGTGGTTGTTCTCCACCTTTGTCATCTTTACTCAATACTTTGAGCACGACGACTATCAATATGATTACGATTATGATCGGTAAGATGATGGCTAATGCTATACACAACATGCCTCTAGCAATCAGATCGTCAATCAATCCCTCATCGAAATCGAAATCAAAATCTCCGTTTGTTTCATCGTTATCATTGTCATTTCCATTTACAGGATCATCTGCTTCTGGACCAGCGGTATCATGGTAGAACTCCTGTTCATCCTCACCTTCAAACCAATCCCATGTATATATTTCAGCTATCCTTAAGGATTCAGGATTATCAAAATCTACTAAGGGTATCCTAGTTTGAAAAGTAGATGTACCTACACCGGAATATTCGATACTATCGTATATATTAGGTCCATAAAATAAACATTCACCACCTTTGAAATCGATAGTAAATGTATTTTGGTCTTCATCTTCTAGAATTATTTTATAAAGGATATTATCTTCATCACGTATAGAGCCCACAACCTCTAATGAAACCAGGATATCGTCTCCCTCTCTCTCTATCTCCGCTCCAATTATATCTATATCCGGTCTTTCACCTTCGCCCCATCTATATCGTCCATCAGAATAATGGTGATACAAAACATCTCCCTGTGGATCGCTGATCGAATCGCTGTACTGTGCGCTGGCTAAAGCTGGAGCGAGTAACAAAGCTGCTACAACTATCAATGCCATAATATATTTTTTTATTTTCATTTTATCTAATCCCCTACGTGTTATCCATAGGTATGGCTAACTAGTTTATAAATATAACTATTTATGGGTATATAATAGATTTAGTCACTATTTAGAGTATATATAAAAAAGGGAATAGGTTTTATTGATAATAATTTTTCTTTTTGTGGATCAGAACAGCTATTACGAGAGAAACTGCAAGTACCATTAGAGCGAATCCAGGGGCGTCATCGTCACCGTTATCATCTTCTCCGTTATCATCTTCACCGTTGTCATCTTCACCATTATCGTCCTCACCATTATCGTCCTCACCATTATCATCGTCTTCCAGTGATTCATCTACCGTCACATATACCGTTTCATCTCCAAATGAGACCTCGAATTGTCCTTCTTCATAGAAATAATATGCGAAAGCATCGCTTGCTTCGTCATTGGCAGGTATTTCAAGGGTCATATGCTCTTCACCATCGATGATCAATGGTACTTCGCCATCAGCATCTCCGTGGTTTTCTGCACTTATCGAGATAGTCACCTGTAAGGTCGGGCTACCTGAATCTGGGTCTACATCTAATTGATAATTTTCTGGTATAAAATCTCCTTCTTCTTCCTCAGCAGTTGCAGTGTCTCTGTAGGTATGAGTTATCTCTTCTTCATCATCAAATCTTTTCAATGTCTGGGCATCACGTAGATCTAGAGCTGCTGGTTCACCTATCTCTGCCAGCGAAAAAGTTACAGACAATGTATCTGAACCGATTCCATTGGGTTCTAGATCGTAATCCTGACCATCGATAGCTAGAACGCAGTGGTTACCATCGTATTGGATCCAGTACAACGTACTATCTTGATCTAACAACCAGATCTCGTATGTGAATTCAACATCATCCTGTTTTTCCAATATCTCTCCTGCAACGGTCAAAGAAACTGTCACTGTACCGGCTTCACCTATCATCTCGACCCTTAAAATGTCTACATTAGGTCTCTCAACTTGTTTTGGAAATGGGTCCACACTTGTATAATGAGACACATCTCCCTGTTCATCTATTATGACTCCTTCGTATTGACCAGTCGATATACCGGCAAAGCCTAAAATCAACACTAAACCGATAAAACATGCTAAATATTTTTTATAACTCATATAGGTAGTCACCTAGTTTTAGGGTATAGATATCCTCATATTTATATTTTACAATATTATTCTATAATAGTATTGTTTCACATTATAAAACTGATAGAAAATGAAATGAAAAGGGTTTTGAATTGAACCTATTAGTTCTTTTTTCTGTAGACCATCAGAGCTACAGCCACGGATATCATCAATAAAACCAATCCGAATCCAGGTGCGTCATCTTCACCGTTATCATCTTCACCGTTATCGTCATCACCGTTATCGTCATCACCGTTGTCATCTTCACCGTTATCGTCTTCACCGTTATCGTCTTCACCGTTGTCATCTTCACCGTTGTCATCTTCACCGTTGTCATCCTCACCGTTGTCGTCATCAGGTTCACTAACGAACACAGTGTGCAATTCGCCGTGGAATTCTATATCATAACTTCCAGCTTCGTCGAATGTGAAAGTATTTTCGTAGGTGTTCTCACCGTTGGCAGGTACGGATAGGGTATATACCAGAGTACCTTCGATGTAAAGGCTCACATCTCCAGCTAGATCTCCATCGTTCTGTATGCCAATCTGCACGGTGACATACATAGGGAACTCTTCTGGGTCATAATTTACGTTCAATATGGGATTTACCGGTTTGAATTGACCCTCTCCATAGCCTTCGGGATAGTCGGCATCGGGGCCCGCCATGTCGATCTCCATCTTACTCTCGTCTAGTGCATAGACCTCGGAGATCAACAGGTCTTCTGGTTCTCCGATATTTTCTCGTGTGAATACGATGGTCAAAGTATCGGTACCGGCACCGTGGGTGGGCGGTTCAAATACATTTCCCCATGCTCCTCCATCATAGTATCTTTCTGCTCTCACCTCGCATTCGCCATCGCTATACAATATCTCGTAGGATCCACCACCGGAGCACTTCAAAATTATCTCATACTCGATGCTAGGGCTGTCGGTTATTGCCCCTACCACAGTGAGCTCAACGTGCACCCAGTCCTCAGTTTCAAATACCTCTACCTTGACGATGTCCAACTGAGGATTCTCGACGAGTGTCCAATCCTCTTCACTGATAAAACGCATGACATCACCTGTATCATCAGTAACTACATCGCTGTACTCTGCCGCTGCTAAAGTGGGTACTACTATGAATAACGACAAAGCTATCAATGCAACTAAATATTTTCTACATATCATATATTATTACACCTTGATTTTAGTGTAACTATCTTATAATATATATATTTTACACAAGTATGGAATAAAAAATATAAAAAAAGTAAAAGGTTTTATCTTTTCTTGCTATAGATCATGACAGCAATTACCATCGAAACTATCAGTAATATCGTTACAAATCCTGGTATACCGTTATCATCGCCGTTATCATCACCGTTATCATCGTCTGGTGGTGTTGTGTCACCATTATCGTCTTCTTCGGGTTCAGTGACCGTGACCGTGTGCGATTGATCCATAAATATTATCGTGTACTCTCCAGCTTCGTTGAACGTGTAGGTAAAATCGTGATCAGCGTACTGACTGGCAGGAACTGACAGAGTATATGCCACTGTACCATCGATGTAAACCGAAACTTGTCCTGGAAGTTCTCCTTGGTTTTCAACACTTATTGTTATGGTAACCACCATAGGGAAGTCTTCCGGATCGTAATCTACGTTAAGAGTAGGATTCACAGGCACAAATTGATCATCGACATCTTCAGATACGATCACCGTGTATGGATTGTCCATAAATATTATCGTGTACGCTCCAGCTTCGTTGAAGGTATGTGTAAAATCATGAGTAGCCTCAGCATCGGCAGGAACTGACAGAGTATATACCACCGTACCATCAATGTAGAGCGGGACTTGTCCCGGAAGGTTTCCATGGTTTTGAACACCAATACTTATGGTAACCTCCATGGGGAAGTCATCAGGGTCATAATCTACAAACATCAAAGAAAGTACAGGTATGAATTGATCATCGACATCGTCAGATACGAAGACGGTGTGTGATTCATCCATGAATGATATCTCATAGGTCCCAGCTTCGTTGAAGGTATGTGTAAATTCATGGGTGGCATCAGCATTAGCAGGAACCGACAGGGTATATACCACCGTACCATCGATGTAGACCGGAACTTGTCCCCCTAGATTTCCTTGATTTTGAACACCAACACCTATGGTAACCTCCATGGGGAAGTCATCCGGATCATAATCTACAAACAGCAAAGGATTCACTGGTATGAATAGATCAACCTCGTCGTCATATCCAGGAGGGTATTCCGCATCGGGTCCGGCAAAGTCTACTTCAGGATAAGCTTCATTGTAAACCGCTACCCAAGAGATCAAAAATATATCAGGCTCGCCGATCTGGTCCCTACTGAAGGTAAACGTGAGAGTATCTGTACCTACTCCCGAAACTACCGGTTTAAATATATTTCCGAATGCACCACTATCATATTCTCTGTAAGCCCACATCTCCCAATCACCATCGGTGTACCAGATATTATACTCTCCGTTGGAGTTATCTTTAAAGAAGAGTTC
>JAFDTG010000045.1 GCA_019594235.1 Candidatus Saliniplasma halalkaliphilum
CTATGAACAAATAGGTCTTCATCGCCTTCGTCAGGTTTAATGAATCCAAAATTTTTCATGTTGTTAAAGAACTTTACTTCACCTTTCATACCAATTTCACCTCCTACATTTATCATATCGTAACAACGCGTTATCCTGCTTCCTTATATAGTTATGGGTCAAAGAAGTGGAGTATTTATTTATATTCCTGGCAGTGAGGACAGTACCACCGCCGGTATTCATCATATTTCATCTTTGTTCCACATTCTGGACAGAACTTTTCTTTCTGGTCGGATCGTGGTTCGGATTTATATGGCTGCTGTTGGAACTGTGATGGTTGAACCTCGCCTTTTCCGTTGAATTCGTCTTTGGACATGAATATCAGTACAAGGGCTACCAAAGAGAGAACACTACCTATGAAAAATGGGCCCATAGAGAAGATACCTGCGATAGAAGCTGCTAAAGCGATCCCCCAATGTATTCTTTTGATCGCTAGGATTCCTCCGATGAGTAAAAAGATACCTAATATCAAGAAGATGGCTCCACAGACGTTCATGATAGTTTCAACAAATTCTACACCGAACTCCTCTTGTTCCTCAAGTTCTTCTAAATTAAGTGCATCCATGTCTAAGAAAAAAATCTGACCGGCGGCAACTACTGCCAATATAAATGCGATTATCATCAACACACCGGCGATCAATGGTTTTTTACTCCCTTGATTTTTTGTATAGTATCTCACGGAATCATCCTCATACCAAAATAGAGTCTATGCATTTAATTTTTGTGAAATATAGAAAAGATGCCGCAGGCCGGACTTGAACCGGCGACATTCGCATCTTCAGTGCGACACTCTCCCAATCTGAGTTACTGCGGCTCAGTTGAGGACATATGTTCATCAGATTTTAATCTTACGCTTGAAGTCAGTGAAAAATACCCTTGAGCATTCCTTCACTATCCGCCATCGACAGCATGTCTTTTAAAGTCATGCTCTTTATATCTCCACACATCTCATCGATCTGATGCTTCTCCATCCCAACTTTTTTCAATTCTTTTCTGAGATACTTCTCCTTCCGGCTTATCCTTTTTTTATACTTAAGATAAACCAGGATGAGTTTTAAGAGAAGCGGGAGGAGTAAGGCTATGATCCGTACGACCTTTACCGGTGCCCTGTCCTCCTCTTTCATCTAATCCCAGTCCTTCTCTTCCATCTTCTTTTCTATCTTCTTCTTTATGTCTTCACCGATATCTTCGTTGAACTCTCCGCCTTTCATCAAACCGGAGCTTCCCAAGGCTTCTCTTACCAGACTTGCAACGTCTCTTCCCTTCATGAAATCCCTGGTTAGCTGATAAGCCTGGTCTTTATCCATTCCGGCATCAACCAGTTCTTTGTAGAAATTGGCCGTGTTCTTGGCTAATTCTTTGCTGTTCTCAGCGTTGTAAACCGCTTCCACGATACCTGAGATCAAAGGTGGTACCGTTTCGTTCAAGGTTTCCATCACTTCTTTCAGTTCTTTTATGTCTTCCATATCTTCCATATCCATTTTTTTCACCTGTGATACTATAAGAGTGACTAAACTATTTCTTGATGCCGAGCAATTCTGCCCACTTGTCGATGGTTTTGTCCGTTAAAGTGTACATTTTACCTTTCCCGGTATCTTCCTTTTTGACTATACCTTTGCTTTCTAGTTCTTTTAGTCTGTTTCTAACGGTGTGTCGTGAGGCAGAACCGGTTCTATGACGTAACCTTTCAGTTATCTGGGTGATGTTAGCGTTCTTAGCATCTAAAAGGATCTCGACTATGTTTTCAGAGATGGAGTCTTCTATACCTGGTAGAACCGAGGGAGATATCTTCCCGTAGCGTTGGTAAAGGGAGAGCATCTTGAGGTACCGTTTTTCTATATCTGAATCCGTAGAAACCTTTTTTAAAACGTTCTTGTGCATATTCATCAGGTTCTCCAGCATACCCTGCATGGTGTTGATCTGGCCTTTTAGGTTTTCTATTTCTTTTTTCAGTTCCTCGTTCTCGTCTCCCATCGGATTGGTATTTTTGAGAGGTATAATATAAGTTTCCTTTGGAAATGGTTAAGTATTACGAGTACATAACCGTTGGTTGATGAAGCCAGATTTCTCGGTTAGCGATGTGAACTGCGAGAACGTATTGGAGTGTCTGTTCGATCTTTCTAGATTGGATAAAGAAGTTTTAAAGATCTTGAACGATGGTGAGGAGTTTAAATCTAAAAAATTAGCGAAGAAAGTTGATAAGGACCAGAGTACCGTCTACAGGTCGTTGGAAAATCTTGTGAACTGTGGTTTGGTTTATAAGGAAAAACAGACAATAAGGAACGGTGGTTACTATTTCCTTTATTCTTCTAGACCCATGGATAAGATCAGAGAAGAGGCTGAGAACTGTTTAGAACAGTGGTACTCGGAGATGAAATCTTCTATCGAAGAGTTATAGGTCGAAAACGTCCTCTAGCTTGTCTTCCATCTGGTCTTTTTGAACAGCACCGTTTATTTGATTTACCGGTTGTCCGTTTTTGATGAATATGAACGCAGGAATGGCCTGTATACCGAACTTAGAAGTCGTTTGGGGGTTGTTCTCGGTGTTGACTTTTCCGAACAATACATCGTTGTATTCTTTTGCCAGTTCATCATATACCGGTTCCATCATCTTACAGGGTCCACACCATGTGGCCCAGAAATCTATTATTACATTTTCGTGCTCTTGGATGAGCTCATCGAAGTTTTCATCTGTTATCTTTACGGGTTTAGACATTTTCAAGTCCTCCATTTCTTTAATTTTGGAATCAAAAAAGACTATTTAACTCTTTCACCCAAATAATCAAAAGATTAAAATTGAGGTACATAGTTGTTAAGGCGATGAACGAAGAAGATGGAAAGATCAAGATGGAATTCATCTATTCTGAAACGTGCCCTGATTGTCCCCCGGCGAAAGAAGCCGTGGAACGTATCAAGGAAGATTACGAAGATTTGGACGTGGAGTATATCAAAGCTAAAGATCGAGCGGATATAATAAACAAATACGATATCACCCACGTACCGACGATCGTGATCAACGAGAAGGTGGAATTCGTCGAGACTTTAACTGAAGAGAAGTTACGTAATCGATTAGAGGAAATAAGGAATGGATAAACTCATTTTTGAACTGCGGGGTCCTGAATATGACCTGGCTTCTGCAGAAGTGAGAGCTGTTTTAGAAGGACTAAATATCGAATACAGCTTGAAGGATACATCGAAGTATGTCACCATGGTTGAGAGCGATTGTGATGTTTTAGAAGTCGGTAGGCGGTTGGGTTTGACTCATCGAGTACTCGATCACAGTTTCGTATTCGATGATTTTGAATCTTGTGAGGTCGAGATTCCCGAAGGTAGTGTTGCAGTCGATACTCGAAGGGTTGGGGGTATGGATGGGGATTCTGTTAGAGTGCGCCGGGAGGTCGGTGGTTGGTTAGGTAACGAGATCGATCTAGATGATCCTGATCATGTGGTGCTTGTGTTGATATCCGATAGATATTATTCTGGTAGGGTAGCTTTTGTCGTTGATAAGGGACGGTTCAAGGAGAGAAAGGTCAAGAACCGGGAATTTTTTAGTCCCATATCTTTGGAACCTTGGTATGCCCGAGCTCTAGTCAATTTAGGACGGGTTAAAGAAGGTTGTAATGTTCACGATCCATTCTGCGGTACTGGTGGGATATTGCTGGAAGCCGGGTTGATGGGTCTTGAGGTTTCCGGTGGGGATGTCGATAGTCGGATGGTCGAGGGGTGTAGGAAGAATCTACGGCAGTTTTCCGTTGATGGTGAAGTGGTAGAAGGTGACGTGTCTGATACGATTCCCGACGGTGTGGATAGTGTAGTGACCGATCCACCCTACGGTAGAGCGTCATCTACCGGTGGTGAAGATGTTGTAGAAGTTTATAGAAGGTTGTTCGAAAGCTGTTCTGAAAAGTTGAATGAAGGGGGTTACCTTTCTACGATATTTCCTGAGAGAGAGTTTGTCGAGATGGGTGAAGAATATTTAGAACTGGTTGAAAGTTATGAAAGCCAGGTTCACGGTTCCTTGAAAAGAATATTCTGTGTTTTTAAGCCTTGACTCCGACGAACTCGAAAGTTTCTGTTCTATCTGATCCCTGAACTTGAATGCCGAATCGAACGACTACGTTGTCCGTTGAGTGGATTTGGTTTGAACTGTATAGTTCTATCTCTTGCCCGTTCTCTTCACGTCTAAGTATCATACCTGTAGTTTCAGATTCACCTGGTAGGACGGTTAGAGTCGTGTTCTTTGTTTGTGAGTCAGTGTAATAAATATTCCAGCTTTCGTTCGTGATGTACAGTGTTTGGATGCTGTAATCGTCGATCCTACCTTTGTTGTTCACTGTAACGTTGAAAAGATAATCGTCCTTATCTTCTTCCATGAGGAAAATGTTCTGGTAGATGATATCTTCTCCGGTGATATCTACATCGTAATCGAACCTGATGTTTGCCGTGACTTCTTTGGTCCTTCTCAGGTTAGTGGTGTTCGAATCCACTCTAAGTTGAATGTCTGTTGAAGTTGCGTTGACGGTGAGTGGTTCCACTTCTAACCTCATGGTTATGTTGTCGTTTCTTTTTAGGGTGTTGGTTAGATACCCTTCTTCAACTTGTGTCCATGTTTGATTTTGGAGTAGGTACAGGTCCGTACGCCAAGTATTGTTACTCAGAGAGTAAGTGATATGGTACTCGTCGCTGATATCGAAGATATCGTTATCTGAACTGCCCGTGTTGGTGATCTTGAAGGTGTAAACAGCGGTATCGTTGATAGTGATGTTTTGTACTGTTGATTCCTCCATGTCTATAGTGTAGTCGAAACGATATTCCGCCTGCTCTATAGGTACTGGATGGAAGCTTATGAACAGGATTATAACGGCGGCTACACCTATGATCTTACGTTTGTTATCTAATTTTGTGAAATCGTTGAGTGGTGGAGGATGTTTAACACCGACTAAGAAAAGTATGAAAAGTGCGAAGACCAGCCATCCTATATACTGCCAAAGGCCAACTGCTATCAGGAATATGATCGCAGCGTAGCTGGCGTATTTTGCCTTCTCTCCTAACAGTGCCCTTACGACGTGACCTCCGTCGAGCTGACCTGCTGGGAGTAGGTTGAGTCCTGTGACTAAAAATCCGACCCAACCTGCGAAGAGCGTAGGATGGAATGAACCGACTTCTCCAAATGGTAAGATGAATGAAAGGAATCTTAAAATTGCTGGGAATCTGAAATCCCACAGCATGCCCTGGGGACTCAAAGGTGCCGTGGCCGGCATGACATCTCCAAGGTACAAGCCTATTATCGAGACCGGGATCGCAACTAGTAAACCTCCGATGGGTCCGGCAACACCGACGTCCATAAGTGATTTTTTGTCAGGGATCGGTTCTCTGATACTTATGAAAGCACCAATAGTTCCTAACGGTGGAGGTGCCGGTATGAAGAACGGTAAAGATGCGTGGATATTGTGTGATTTGGCTGAAAAGTAATGGCTGAGTTCGTGAACGCCCAGGATAGTCATCAGGGGAAGTGTGAAAAAGAGTCCCCCGTTGAGGATGTTGTGAAGTGAGAAAAAGCCTCCGACCGGTCTGTAGGAGTGCCACCAGAAAGTACCGGCTATCAATGTTGTGGCGATGGTTATGAAAAGCATGACTATGTTCGTCTTTACTGAACGGTAGTTCTTTTGTTCCGTTTTTTTAACTGAGATAACGTATTCTCCGTTGTCATCTCTGAGATATGGTATGTAGTTCTTTGGGACCATTTCTTTACGAAGTTCGTCGAATCTGTCCTCTATGTCTTCCCCCCTGTAAACGTTGATATATACCGATACCATATCGTATTCCACTTGAGTCTTATAAGTGGGGAAATACTTACCGATAGTGGATTGGATAAAATCTATCTCGTCTCTATACCCTTCAGGACCGTAGGCCATCATTTGAAGTCAAAGATTAACGGTGTTTATAAGTGTTATGTGCGTGGGATCCTGGTTTTGTCGATGACCTTCTCCTTCCACTCACCTCTCTTGTAAACGACGTAAGCAGCCGTACCGGCTATAACGTTACTGAACGCGATGGCTATCCATACGCCGGTGGATTGGAGCGTGAGTAGGAAAGCGAAGATGGCTACGAAGGGGATCCTGATAACCCAAAGTCTTGTTAGACTCAAAAGCATCTGTTTGAAAGTGTGTCCCGCACCGTTGAGAGTTCCAGAAACTGCTTCGAATATGCCGAAGAAGGGTCCCCCGATGGCTAAGATCGCTAGGAACATGGCTCCCATACGGATGACGGTTTCGTCCCCTGGGATGAAGAAGGTCATCAGTGGGTAACGTAAAATCACTAAAAATAAAGAGATGATCACCATGAACCCGGCCATGAGCATCATTCCTTTCTTTGCGATCCTGTCGGCTCGGTCCTTCTTTTCTGCACCTAAAGCTTGACCTACCATGGTGCTTAAAGCGATACCCAGACCGAACACTATAACGAAAGTGATGTTGATGATACGACTACCGATGCCGTAGGCCGCTAAGACTTCCTTCTGCTGCGGTAGTCTTGCAAGAAGTCCGGTGAGTACTACAAAACCAACTGCATCGGTTACCCGTGCGCCTGTTGCCGGTAAACCGATCTGGAAGAATTTTTTTATCTTGTCGATGTTCGGCTTTAAGTAGTGTAGTTTAAGTTCTAAACCGACTTTACCACCGAACAGGAGGTAAAGGGATATCACTGCTCCTACGGATCTTGAGAAAACTGTTGCGAGAGCTGCTCCTCTGATACCCATGGGTGGGAAAGGTCCCCATCCAAAAATGAGTACTGGGTCTAAAACTATGTTGATTATTACTGAAAGTGACATCACGGCCATGGGAGTGATGGTGTCGCCCCACGCTCTTAAAGCGAAGGAGAACGCTGCGAATGTTAGGAGTATAGGGAATCCGAGGAATATGATCTGAAGGTAGTCGATGGCGTAGGAGGCTACGGCACCCTCTTCCGCTAGGAAATTGATGAAAGTGGGTGCGGTGAGGTAACCTATCGCTCCTAGGACGATGGATAAGACGATCAGGATGAAGTAAAGTTGACCGGCATCTTCCTGGGCTTCCTTGAAACGTTTAGCTCCCGTGTGCTGGGAGATCAGTGCGACTGCAGCGATACCTAGACCTAGTTCAATGGATAGTAATAGGAAAACGAAGGGCCATGCTAAACTCATGGCTCCTACGGAGAGTGTGGCTTCGTCACCTGGTAAACGTCCCAACCAAAGAGTGTCCGCTAGATTGTAAGCGGTCTGTAACAGGTTGGCTATCATCAAGGGCCAACCTAGTTTGAAGAGAAGTGGAATTATATCTCCGTTGAGTATCTCTTCTTTTGATGGACGTCCCATCCTCTCTTTAAGGTAATTGATCAAGTCACTCATTCTTTTCAGTCCATTCCTGCTGTTCTATTTACAATTTATGCATCTGTGTGCAAGTGTATCGACAAAGATTTAATATCATAGAAAACATTTATTATTTACGATGGATAAGACGAAGGTCGTGTTGGTGGTACTGGTCGTTCTTGTTTCTGTGAGTTTTGTTGCCATTTTGTCCAGTGGTGAAGAAGTAGATAGTCCTATAAGAATTGATGGAAACGAAGAGTTCGCTTCGTTGGCCGAGGAGAGGGGATGGCAAGGAGATGGTAGTGCTGGTGATCCGTGGGTCATCGAAGGAGAGGTCATCGATGGGAGAGAGCACGGGTACGGTGTTTATATCGGGAACGTTACTGATCATTTTGTGGTACGTGGATCTCACGTTCACAACGCTACCGGTCGCATTGACCCGTACTTTGAGAACACCGGTATCTACATCTACAATTCCGAGAACGGGACGATCGTTGATAATTTTGTAGTGGATAACGTATGGCACGGTATCTACATCGTCGAATCTCATAATATCAACGTGAGTAGTAATAGGATTGAAGGGAATCTGTTAAGGGAAACGGTGGATCAAGGTGTGAACTTGGTGAATTCTGATAACATTACTGTTTACGATAATCAAATAGGTTGGCACGACGGAACGGGAGTGGGTATAGATGGTTCGGACTATTTTGAAGTAGTTGGTAACTGGTTCGAAGAGAATTCCTTCGGAGTCTACATAGAAAGTTCCAGTTACAACGAAGTTCACAACAACGTCTTTCTAAGGAACGGATGGGGAGTATACATCGAGAAGATGGATGAGAACGAAGAAGAAGAGTACATCCGTTCAGAGTTCAATAGGATCCATCACAACGATTTCGTACGCAACGGTCATCCCGCCTGGGATAGTTACGGTATCGAAGGTGAGAACCAGTGGGACAATGGTGAGGCCGGTAATTACTGGTCCGATTACAGAAGGCTGTATCCGGATGCTGAAGAGGATGATGGGATATGGGATAATCCATACCACATATTGGGAACTGGAGTCGAAGACAGGAGTGTCGATCGGTACCCGGTGGTTGAACCGATGATCTACGAAGAAGAGGATGCTGACGAGCCAGCCGGGACTCATCCGGTGTGGTGGACGGTGTTCGGGTTGATCGCGCTGATGATACTGCTGAGGGCGGCGTTCTGGGTGCGGGCGAAGCTGGGAGTTAAGGTGGAGCGGTGAGTTATCTTTTTATATAGTTTATATGAAGTCAGGCCTTTCAGCAAGTTTCATCCGTGATCTTTTTACTTATCAAGATGATCGTATGTAGTTATGTTAGAATCGATATACTAACGGACTTCTTGGGTAGATATGTTAAACTTGTAGGTGTTTTTCCCTATCATATTTTACTTTTCAAAAGCTTTCTTCATGTCGTCTAGATCGTATAGATGGATTTGGAATCGCTGTCATATCCTTCTTTTATGTCTTTGGTAAAACCGGACCTGGAGTAGAATGGAGATTGAAAAATCTGTGAATAAACCATGCACCGCCATCACAGATCAGAGAGAAAATTAGAAACTAACGAGATACAGTAAGGCAATTCTTTAATACCTTTTATGTAATAGTTATAGATGAGTAAGATGGGAATTGAGCTAAAAATCCATCCAGATATTAAGAAGACTATAGACGAAGACAAAGACCAGATAATCAGCTTCTGTAAAAAAAACAATATAAAAAGGATCTCTTTGTTCGGTTCCGTTTTAAGAGAAGATTTTGATGATGAAAGTGATATAGATATACTGGTATGGTTTGAGCCCCAGCACAAACCGGGCTTCTTCGAGCTGGTACGGATGGAAGAGGATTTATCATCTATTTTGGGTGATAGGGAAGTAGATCTGAGAACTCCTAAAGACCTGAGTAGATACTTTAGAGACGAGGTTTTAGGAAATTCGGAGGAAATCTATGCGCAAAGATGATCTCAATCGGTTGAAACATATGTTGGATGCCGGAAACGAGATCATAGAGTTCTCGGAAGGCAAAACTCGTTCTGACCTAGACGAAGACAGAAAATTAAGCTTATCTCTGGTCCATCTTCTAGAGATCTTAGGTGAGGCTGCTTCGGAGATATCTGAAGAACTTAAAAGGGATCACCCTGAAATACCTTGGAAACAGGTTATCGGGATGCGCAATCGTCTGATCCACGGGTATTTCGATATCGATCTCGATATCGTTTGGAAGACTGTCAATGATGATATTCCTTCTTTAGTTTCAAAACTGGAAAAAATAATAGGATATGAGAGGGAATAAGGTCAAAATTGTAGCAGAAATTTTTTTGTGTTTCGTCATCCTCAACCTTTGTATTTGTAGATGTTGGAACGTCAAATTCTGATTTCCATCATACCGATGTGCTTGAACAATCAAGAAAAAAAGATAAAACCATCTAGAAAAGGAAAAAGTCAGATAGGGTGCAGAAGAAAGTCAGCTTGAAGCTTGTTGGAATGCTAGTCATCGGCGTTTTTTGTGGAGTCCTCAGTTTCCTGCCGCAGGAGAGTTAAAGAACAGGGCCGGCAGACTCGCCATGGCCCTCTTTCCGTCGTGATAGAAGGAACACCGGACGGAGCCCCACGATACGAGTCACGAGGATGGCCCGGAAAAATTGGAGCTTTAACGCTGAGTGTTCGCCAGCTATCGGATTGGATGGCACGATGTCGAATTCGAATACTACGGGAGACGTGAGCGGATAAAGCTGGGTAGGCGGACTCGTCGGATACAACTTTGTAGGCACGGTGTCAAACCTTCCCACCCCCAATTATCAAACACGGCAGTTATCCCCACCCCTAGACATCAAAATTATTTTTTTCTGTCACCCATCTTTCATAACTCCTTTGAACCGTAAAGGAATCCCAATCCTTCTATTCTTTCATAATTCAGTGTTTTTTCCTCCGCCCACATCCCACCAGTCGGATCTCGTTACCCCCAACAAGATTTAAAACAAATCATCTCAAAAGCCGCTCCAAAATGCCTAATCCCCCACAATTTATCGGAAACGGAGTTCCCGAAGGAATTTCTTCAAAATTCACGTAGACCGCACGCAAAATTCAGTTAAACTTTCTTTTTTAAGAACACACTGTTAGGAACACTGTTCCTCACGCATGTATAAAATGTACTATTTTATCCATACACCCTTTGACCTAGTTCCACCTATCAAAAGATGACCTACCAGATATGAGATCCCGCAAAAACTATAAATACATTATTTTACCATAGTAACACAAAGGTAATACAATGCCCTCTAAAACGAAGAATGTGAATGTAAAGATGGATGAAAAATTGGTAGAATTCATAGATGATTTTGTGGAAAAAAAGGGATACAAAAATAGATCTGAGTTCATCAGAGACGCTGTCAGAAGAAGGTTGGACCCCCCTCTAAATGAAGAAACCTTGAATGAATTCATAGAAGGGATCAAACAGATAGAAGAAGGTAAAAAGTACACCCAGGAAGAAGTCAAGGAGAGATTCGGGATCGAGTGATCCGATGTACGATATCATTTATTCAGAGAAAGCTGTGGAAAAATTAGAGAAAATGGAATATGGTGTACGGGAAAGAATTGTGAAAAAGTTTGATGAAATCAAACAATCCCCAGAACATTACCTAAAACCACTTTCCAATGTTGATGGCTATTCGTTAAGAGTCGGTGATTACAGGGTTTTGCTCAAATTAAAAAAAGAGGAGGAAGAAATATTCGTAGGTACTTTGGGACATAGAAGAAATATCTACGATAGAGAGCTTTGAAACCCATGAAAGTACTTTTCCTAAAATCTTAACTTCAATAGTCTACGGCTGTACTAATTCAGACCGAAACCGTTATAAAATCTCTTTCTTACCGCCCCTAGGTTTACATTATGAAATGCCCCGAATGTCAATCTAAGAACACCATCAAAGCAGGTAAGCGTGGATCAAAGTGTGGAAAGGTCCAACGCTACTACTGCAAGTCTCGGAATTTTCTTTGAAAATTCCAAGTGAGTAGGAATTTCATGGTCGAAATTCCTACAAAGACTGCAAAAGTTACTTCACAGATAAGAAGCAATCTTATACCCAGTATCCTCTCAAAGTCATCCTCTATGCTCTAGAGCAATACAACAAAGGCCATTCAGTAAAAGAAGCAAAGAAACGTGTAGGAAAAAAGTATCCCTACTCTCCTCCATCCGCAACGTGCTTTGGGAAAACAAGCAGTTTTCCCAGCATCGATGGAATTTTTTCAAAATTCCAGTAGATATTTCTGGAATCACATTCCAGATATCAAATGAATACTTTGTATTCATGTAGATAGTGAGGATGGAAGGACGTTAGTCCTGAACAACCAGGACCATCTACTCATGGATCAACAGATACAAACCCACCCTCACCTTCTTAAAACTCAGAAAGAAATACAAAATCGACCCCACCACCCTCACAACCACCCACAACTTCCAGCATCAGCAAGTCTACCCCTTCACTTATCACCACCTCTAGAGGAATCACAGATTCCTCATCTCTATTTTCGGAAAATGATTCAAATTTTCCGAATATCGATGGAATTTTTTAATTCCAGTAGATCACGAGAACTTGTTCGAAGTGAAAGGAGGAACTCGTTCCTGCGCAAACCGAACCTCAACCGACCA
>JAFDTG010000070.1 GCA_019594235.1 Candidatus Saliniplasma halalkaliphilum
CGGCCCCGTGAAGTGGTTGAAACCCAATTAGTTATTAGATATATAGTTTTGGCTTCTATATTCTATATTGTAAAGTTCGATTATAGAAAATGTTTATTAAAGTGAATTCTTTTTCACTTCAAGGAGATTCACTTGAAACGAGAAGATATTAAAGTCGCCGTGCTTCGGATAGAAGGAACCAATTGTGAAGAAGAATCCTACAGAGCTTTCAAAAAGCTGGGTACAGACGCTGAAAAAGTACATCTTAAACAATTATTAGATATGGATGTAACTGAAGGAGAGAGAAGAGATCTAAATGATTTCCACATAGTGATGATACCAGGTGGGTTTTCTGCAGGTGACTATATAAGAGCCGGAGCCATCTTCGGTGCTAGGTTGAAAAGTGGACTTGGTGAGGAGTTAAAGAATTTTGTCAAAACAGGTAAACCTGTATTGGGTATTTGTAATGGGTTCCAGGTTCTTGTAGAAAGTGGTATCTTACCAGCCCTTAACGGAAAGATCACTAACGTTCCAGAAGCTGCACTCGAAACTAATGACAGTAACAAGTTCGAATGTCGACCTACACTATTAAAAGTTGAGGAGAACTCCAAATGTGTTTTCACTAAAATGTACGAAGAAGGAGAAACCGTTCTTTTCCCATCAGCTCATGCAGAGGGGAAATTCGTCGTTGACAGCGAAGACAAAATCGAGAAACTAAAAGAAAATGGTCGGATAGTTTTCACATATACCACTCCCGACGGGACTTCGCCAGAATACCCGTGGAACCCAAATGGATCTATAGAAAACATCGCTGGTATTTGTAATCCTGAAGGTAACGTTTTAGGACTTATGCCCCATCCTGAAAGAGTATTTGAGAAATACACAAACCCTGACTGGACTAGGAAATGCAAAGAACACTCAAAGGGAGATGGAAAGCTCATTTTCGAAAGTGTAGTGAAATACGTAGAAGAAAACTATTGATCATAATCTAACCCAACGATTCAACTTGTGGATTTCCTCCAATTTGCCGATTACAATAAATTTGTCATCTTTTTTTATAAATTCGTTGCTACTGGGATTTGGTATGAATTTATCTTTTCTTTTTATCCCTATAACTCTAGCACCGGTTTTTTCTCTTATTTTTGAGTGTGCCAATCTTCTCCCAACTAGCTGAGAATGTGAAGGGATATTTATTTTTGTGATTTCGATATCCTGGGCCACAGTAATTTTATCCAAAAACTCAGCTATATGGGGGTGAAGGGCATACTTTGTAATATATTTCGCTCCGATAACGGTCTCAGGTACGACATAATCAGCACCAGCGCCGTAAAGTTTTCCAATGTTTTCTCTTCGATTAACTACCGACATCACCTCAATATCGGTGTTCAGTGATTTTGATTCTAATATTATGAATGCATTTGTGATGTCACTGTCTGTCGCAGCTATTAATTTCTCAGCGTCCATAATACCGGCCCCGATCAATGTGTTTTCATCTGTCGGATCTCCTTGAACGGTATGCGCGGATGTTTTAGATAATCTATTTTCATCTTCATCTATAACTATAATCCTGTTTCCAGATGCAGCTAACCTTTTCAAAATATTTTGACCCACGCTTCCATAACCACATAAGATTATCTTCATGCTGCATACCTCTTCAGATTTTTCAATTGTTCCACATTCCCCAATACGAGTATTATGTCACCAGGTAGTAATTTGTCAGACGGTGACACGGACACTTTCAAATCTCCATTTTCCCATATACCAACCACAGCAGCTCCTGTTTTTTTACCGATGTCCGCTTCCTTTATGGTTTTTCCAGCTATATCAGAGTCTTCTGTGATGTTCATCTGATCGATTTTTAAGCCTTCCAGTAGTTCTTCCCCTTTTTCACCGATATCTATCAATGATTCATCTATAGCTTTAGCTCCGATCATAGCACCGGTTATAGATTTCGACGACACCACATGGTCTGCTCCAGCTCTCCTTAAAATGCCCTCGTGCCTGGTTTTTTCAACACTACTCACTATCCGAATATTTTCATTTATCTTATTAGCTGTTAGACAGATAAACGCATTCGTGGAATCATCTTCTACAGCTACAAGAGAAAAAGCATTTTCTATATTCGCCCTATCCAGAGTTTTCATCTTCGTGGAATCCCCAGCTATGAATGGAATTCTAGATTGATTTAACTTATTAATTTTTTCTTCGTCGTTTGTTATTACCAAAAAATCTACATTGTGAGAATTCAAATTTCTAATCACTTCTTTTCCCATCCCAGAATAACCACAAACTATGACATGATCTTTCTCAGGTAAACTGACCTTTTTCTTTTTTAAGGCTCTTTTCATGGACCTTTCAAGCCAAGGACCGACGACTATCTGCAGACCTATACCCATGGTAGCAACCCCTCCAAGGACTACTATTATCGTTAAGGTCATACCATATCTACTGGTAAATGTCATACCGGCAGGATAACTACCAAGTGTTGAGAGGGTCACAATAGTCCAGTACATCGATTCTAAAATTGTGGGTTGGTATCCTTCGTGGATCTTAACTAAAATGAATCCTATATTGCCTAGTATCACAACTGATATTATACCAAGTGAAAGTAAAAGCAATCTGTTTTTTAAAGTGAACCGGTCAAGTATTTTTGCCATATTTACTCATTAATAATTGGATACTAAAAAGGTATATAAATTATATGTATATATCAAAACCAAACTGTTGCTTTTATTTCATCGCCATCTTTTAATCCCAGTTCTTTTCTAAAATTAGTATTAGATATAAATTCAGCTGTTTTTTTGTAATCTGACTTTTCCGGTAAAACTAATGCGCTTTTTATTCCATTGATCTCAGCTCTGAAGGAATTTACGGGACCGAATTTCTTTTCCCCCTCTTTAAAACCTTCGATTATAGTACCTTTGTTATTACGTATATTTTTAAATTTCTTAACACTTTCTTCCTCAAGTTTAACGTTCAAAGTTCCCTCGTATGGGTCTATCCCCATCTTATTGATGAACTGCTTTCTGTACCCTTCTTTAGAAAGAAAATATTGTCCTTCCTCTTTACCAGAAACCAATTTTCCCTTCAGTACAATAGTTTGTTTTTCTTCCATAAAACCAGGGAATAAGAGATGATTTAAAAATATTCCCCAATTACCTCGAGATGAGATTTACTTCTTAAAAAAGCAACAGGGTGATCCATTTCTCTAACTCTGTTCTTCAATATTTTATCATTGGTAACCAATATACCATCAAGCTTCTGAACAGCTTCGATAACTCCTTCATCTCTTTGGGACTTAACTTTGACTGTGTCATATTTAGATGCTAGTTTTTTTGCATCCTTTCTTCCCAATCTTTCAAGTTCACCAATAACAGAACTAGGAACATATACATCAGGATTGATGAACAGCCGCTCCAATTCCATATCTAAGTTGATATTGAATTGAAAGGGCATAATTAGTGCGTTGGCATCTAATACAACATTTACCATGTATAAACTAAAATATAGAGATTATATATATCCATTCTCCTCAAGATAATCGATCACGCTTTGAACACTTTCATCAACTGTTTCCTTATGTGTGTTCAACTTTATTTCCGGGTTCTCAGGTTCTTCATATGGATCGGATATACCTGTAAAGTTATCGATCTCACCTTTTCTAGCCATTTTATAAAGTCCTTTAACGTCCCTTTCTTCACATACTGATACAGGGCAGTGTACATGGACTTCGATGAAATTAGTTACCATTTCCCTTGTTTTATTCCTTCTTGCAATATATGGCGATATAAATGAGGCTAGAACGCTTATCCCGTTTCTTGAAAGTAACTTTGCTACAAAACTAACTCGTTCTATATTGGTGTCTCTATCTTCTTTTGTAAATCCGAGATCTTTAGTTAAATGCTGACGTACGATATCCCCATCTAGCCGTTCAACTAAATGTCCATGTTCTTCTTCTAGTCGGTTTGCTACTCTATCCGCTACTGCAGATTTTCCGCTGCCTGACAATCCAGTAAACCAAAGGGTAAATCCGTCTTTCGTATTTGTTTTACTCCACTTTTTCTCGTTAACCATTACATTTTTGTTTTTAGACATATTTCCACCTAATTTATTCTTCGAGTTGTTTCACAATATCTTTCAAAAACTCATCTTTATCTGATGTTGGTATAACCATCCCCACAACATCTTCTTTTCCACCAGCTGAATATCCTTCTTCTTTAGCTTTATCGATGATCTCTTCAGAATTGGGTATCGGTCCTCGAATGTATACCTGACATTCGCCTTCTTTGAACTTGCAGTTGGAAACTATTACGATCTTATCTTCTCTACTCCAAGCTATTTTTCGAGTTACTGTAGAAATTATGTTAAAAGGTGATTCCATCTCTTTGAACAATACATTTTTACCGATTTCTTCGATATTTCCGTGGGCTTCTTTTTCCACTGCAGATTTTAATTTCTCGACATTTTCTTTCAAACCTTCGATGTTCAAGACTTCTCCAGGACTTTCGAGATCCTTCAACTGATGAGGCATCTGTTCGATTTCAAATCTGTTACCCAATTTATAAAGAGAATCTAGATATTCAGCGCATCTGAGTAAATCTTCAAAATCTACGTCCCACCTGTCCATCAACTGTTCAATTACCTCGATTGCATATCCATTTTCTTTTAGTTTGTCTTCTCGATCTCCAAAGGCTCCAAGTACAGTCAGAAGATTCGGTTCATGATTAAAATATTCACCGACAACCCAAGAGGCGCTTGGATATCTCTTTGGAGACTTCCCATATATCACAGGATTATGATGTAGTTTAACATCATGTTTTTCCTGAAGATGGTGATCGAATATGAACACATCACTAAATTGATTTAAGAAACCGATTGATTCTTCTGGTAACGCCATATCCGCAACGATTATAATGTCTGGATCGATCTCGTTTATTCTGTCCCTATCACCTTCATTCAAGTAATAATTACCAATAGAAGGAGTTAAAGTTTCAAGATCTGATAATTTCTTCAGTATTAGCGCCGCCGAAGACATCCCATCTGTATCCCAGTGATGGATTAGCAGTCCCTTCTCATACTTTAAATCGTTTAGACTGTTGTCCATTTCAACACCTTATTCAACAAATTTGTGTTCTTTCTCAGCAACATTTTTAGCGACTTCTGGCCTCATCATACGTGCTGGAGGTGTCTTTCCTTCTTTGAACATCTTTCTCATCTTTGTACCGCTGAAATTCTCACGATGTTCATCATCATGTGGACATATGAAACCATCAACTGCACCACTACATTTTTCACAGTATGTGAATGATTTGAAGAAAACAGGAGTTATACCGATATCTGGGAATTTATCGAATATGTCCTGTGCTGCATATGGTCCGTAATAATCCCCAACTCCTGCATGATCCCTACCTACGATGAAATGTGTACAGCCGAAATTCTTCCTCATAATAGCGTGGAATATTGCTTCTTTAGGTCCAGCGTATCTCATCTCGGCTTCAAGTATACTCATAACAGCTCTATCTTTTAGATAATAATTATCCATTAAGGTATCGTATGCATCTAAGATTACTTCATCTAGATAATCTCCCTTCTTCTTTTTACCTATAATAGGATTGATGAATATACCGTCAACGAAAGTTAGAGCAGTTTTTTGAACGTATTCGTGACCAAGATGTGGAACATTTCGAGTCTGGAAACCTACAATAGTTCTCCATCCTTTCTCCTTAAACAATATCCGGGTTTCCATAGGCTTTAGATGATACTTTTCGAAAGGTGTGGTGTTCTCTTTAAGCTGATATATTTCACCACCGATCAAATAATCATTCATCTGCATTGTTTTCTTTACACCAGGATGTTCAATATCATCTGTTCCATATATTTTTTCAGCCATCTCTTCTTTATCGAACCCATATATATCTTCGACTTCCATTAGACCGAAACTTTCACCGTTTTCGTCTTTTAGTATGACTTCTTCACCAACTGAGTACTCATCTTTTTCAGGTATGTCAATAACTATCGGTAATGTCCACGCGATATCACTAGATAATCTAGAATGTTCTAAAACGTTATCAAAATCTTCTTGAACCATGAATCCTTCTAATGGACTGTAAACACCTGTTGATATATTGAATGCATCCTTACGAAGTTCACTATTCAACTGTAAAGATTTCATCTCTTCTGCTTCTTCTAACAATCTATCTTTTTTCTTTCCCGTAAGCATACGGTTTACTAACGTACCGCCATGTGGTTTAGACATAATATGATCCCTCAGTCAAGGTAACCTAAAGCTCTCAATCTTTCTTTTACTTTCTCTTCATCTTCTTCAGAGAAGCTTTCTTTCTCCTTTTCTTCCTCTTCGATGCTTGAAATTACTTGCCGAAGTACATAGGTAACATAACTAGATATTGAGTTGAATCCTGTACCTTCCATTCTCTTTTTTATCTTTTTAGCTAACGGTTTAGGTATCGAAACTGTCGTATATTTTTTTGAACTCATGATTTCACTTCCTTTAACTATATTTCATTATATTTAATGACATATCATTAGAATACATTATAAATAATTTTTGGAAACACCTTTAAACCGTCTGTGGTGAGTATGTGGATAAAAAACTGATCAACTATTAAGCACTAATTTTTATATCGTCACATCCATTATTATAAATAAAATCATTAGTTATTCATTTAAATGATCTAAAACTTCTATAAATTTATTTTTTAATATGTCCTCATGGGTACCAGGTTTATATATATTAAACTCTGATATAATTTTATCCTTAATCAATTTTCTAGGAGATTCTTTAAGATCGTGGACAGCATAGAAAAGGATATCTCTGAAGAATTTATCCTTATTGTTCCAACCTAACATATCCACCATTTCTTCATCCATATTGGCTATGAAGATGTCTTCTCTTATGTTTTTCAAAGCCTCAAGTTGTTTTTCATCTATAGGAATTTCTAAAATGACTTCATCCGTGATGGTATCATCTAAAACTTCATCTTCTGGTTCAACTTCTTCATTCTTAGAAACAAATTTTTTATCTTCATTGTACTCTTTATCAGTAAGATTTACAACATCCCAACGACCTTTTTTTTCCAAATCTACATAACCGCGATCTTTTAGACTTTGAATGATCTCTCTTAATTCTTCTTCATCTACATCGCCTAACTCATTTCTAAGAGAATAAACTGTTATTCCCTCTTCAGGTATCGTTGACATAATATCTGTTTCAATTTCTACTTCTCTCCCATCTAAATTTTCAATTTCTTCAAATTTATCATCAATTTTTAAAGAAACTTTTTTCAATTTTTCATTCGCTTTTTTATATTCTCCATCATCTGTCAGTTTTTTTACAGTTTTTAATCCCTTAATGATATCCTCACGATTGTGACCATTTTCTTTCAGATCGATCAATTTCTTTTTCCTAGATTTCAACTTTTCATACATATCCAATATGATATTAGCCTGTTCTATGGCCTTTTCAGAATATTTGATTGAGGCTTCATAATCTTGTTGGTTCTTCATATCCACCGCTTTACGGATTTTCTCTTTTACACCATTGACATTTATATTAGTAAATCTTGCTTCAGAAAGAAAAACTTTAGCTTCCATCAGTTTTTCTTCCATTTCCTCTTTTAAATCTCCAGCTTTATTAGTCATATGATTCTCCCCACTTCAGCTTAAATAAGAAATTATATTATATAATATTTTTCGGTAGAACAATCCACATATAAGAATATTTAAATCATATTTTAAACATTACCATTTAAATCGAATAACAATGGTGTAGATACATGGATAAAGAAGAAATCTTGAGTATTATAGAGGTGGAGGAAGTAAAGTTTATCGAATTACAGTTTATGGATATTTTAGGAGGTGTGAAAACCGTATCCATACCTGCAAAACATCTTGAAAGAGCTATAGA
>JAFDTG010000003.1 GCA_019594235.1 Candidatus Saliniplasma halalkaliphilum
ACCTTCGTTCAGTTTGTCTTTCAATTGTTCCTGAAGATCGTGAACTTCCTGCCAGTCACGTAAAATCGCGTTATACACAAAATCCTTGTACTCCTCTAACGACATCCCGGCCATCTGTGCTTGGGCGTTTGTGGGATGCTGTGTACCACACCATCGTTTAGATAGTTGTACTTCTTGAATCGGTTTACGAGCCTTTGAATACTCCGCTAGTAGTTTACCAGGTACATCGCTCATGGCTGTTAGATTCGGGTCTGAACTGATACCTATCAGGACATCTGTCTTCTCCATCATAGCTAGAACGTGTTCCGGAGTTTCGAATTCACCTTCAAAGTTTTTGAAATAAGCACGATTAGCTTCATTTGATGAATATAACGTGACTGGGTTAGCTCCTTTTTTAGCTATCTCTTTTTTCAAAGCTATAACAAGTTCTTTTGCCTCTTCACCTGCTTTGATAACAACGTTGTCTCCTTCTTCGATTTTGGTACTCCATTCCACCAATATCCTCGCATGCTCTTCGATCCTTTCATCCATAATATCAATCTCTTGTTGATTTGCGTTATAATGCAATAGGTAATAAATTTAATCTTTCATTAATTTGTTAACAGGTTATAGTGTTTAAAATTTGGAGTTATTTTATTAAGTAAATCCATAAAAAGGTTAGTAGTGTGATACTGGATATCCTTATTTTCTAAGTTAAATATGGTCGCAAATAATATATATTCTAACAGTATTATACTTGTGACATTGGAGGAAAATTTACATGGAGGATTTAGTCAACAGCATGTTGTATAGCTACTCTTTTGACAGCCAGAACGTGCTGTACGAGTACGGTTCCAACCATCCAACAATAAGATACACGCACCCACTGACATGCGACGGAGGAGTCTGTGGACCGACGTCCGATGCCTTTATTGACGCTCCCATCAGTGCCACCGTCGACGGTGAGAAGTACTACTACCTTTACGACGGACTCGGATCTGTCACAGAACTCGTAGATGAGGACGAGAACGTAGTCAACCGGTACAGGTACACTGTCTTCGGCGAGTCCATGTACAAGGAGGAAGAGGTCTTCAACCCGTACCAGTACACCGGAAGACGGTACGACGATGAGACCGGCCAGTACTACTACAGAGCGAGGATGTACTCGCCGGTGCAGAGCAGGTTCATCAGTAATGATCCTATGGGCATGGTGGACGGGCCTAACATGTACGCGTACGTGCGGAATGATCCAGTGAACGCCAGGGATCCGAGCGGGTGTATGTCAGTTCCGCCGAACTTGATCAACGGCGGAGGTGGTGGTACAGATCTAGAAGTATGTCCGGGCTCTGGATACGAAACCTATAACGCTTGTGTCAATGCTCAACACGGAACTCCACCAGCAGGTTATGATAGTGTTGCCGAATATTGTAGTGATATCTGTTATGAACAGGAATCTACGTCAACCGGCGGATCAAGTGGCAGTGTTTTGCCGGAACCTCCTGCAGGTGCGGAATGTATCGTAAATGCTAGATGGTGGGGTACTAAAACAGTATGTAATAGGGAGGCAGTTGAGTACTTATATTCTATGATAGGTGGAGGAGGATGGAAAGCAAGATATGGAATCTATTTTACATCATTAGTTATTGGTTCTGTAAAACCTCCGATAGGAGTTATCATAGGCACATTTGGATTATTTAGAGATACATTAAATGAATGTTATGCAAATGATCAACAATTGACAATATCCCAGAGTTGGATTTTGTCTTATCCTGTTTTTAGATGTGAGGGGGCCTAAAATGGATGTGTTAAATCTAGTTTTGTATATGTCTTTTTTTGGTCTTTTACTAGGTATAGTATTAGCATATTCCTTTAGAGTCTATTATCGAGATAAAAAAATGATGATAGTTAGCATAATAGTTTCTGTAATTTTTTTAACGAATATCGTATTTTTGGGTGATATAAGAGAATATGTATATGTGGGTGGTAGTCCTTTATTAATACTTGGTTTGGGCATTTTCGTGGTAATTGTAATATCCTTGCTAAATATTTATCTAATGGGAGAAGGAAAAAATGGAAAAGAAAACAGACTTATGGACTGAAAAAGCGAACTTAGCAACTTTAATGTTCGTTGTTCTTGGTCTAGTATATCTCTACCAAATAATAAATAGGTTTTTAGTGTTTTCCTCATATCTAATAAAAGAACTCGAACTTGGTTTTACATCCTTTGGTTTTTTCATCGTCCTTGTATTTTGGTTTAAAACAGTAAATCTATTTGAATTACATCCACGACTCGAAATGCTATATATAAAAACACTTAATATCCTACCGTGGATATTCCTTTCATTTTCACTGATACTTCAATTCATTCGATTAAACTATCATGTAATCCCCGAGTATGGTGTAACAAGACTAGTTCTTCTGATAGAGGGATTCCACGTATTGTTAGTTTTCCTATTTGGTTTAGCTTTTTATCGTATAGATATATTTGCTAAAATAAATTTGGTACGTATGTTATCTAAGAGACGAGAGGATAGATAGAAGTTTGTAGGTATATAGGTTCAATCGATCATGAAAATTGTTTTTTACCACTTCGGTATTCTTTAATTAGATATCATGAAAGAAGAACTTCTTGAAGACGTTGAAGTCGGGGACATCATAAAGGTCAAAAATGGCGTCAAAATCTATAAAGGAATATTGATGCCACATCATCGATTCAGTAAAGATGAGATTGTAAATCTGAAGAGAGAAGATGGTTACAATATCGGTGTAGAGATTGATGAGTATACTGATGTTGAATTGGTAAGAAGAAAGAGAACATCTTCTGAAGAAAGATCAGAAAAATTCAAACTCGATGAAAGTAAACCATCTGTATCCATTCTGGGTACGGGTGGTACTATCGCTAGTTATGTCGATTATAACACAGGGGCGGTCCATCCAGCCCAGTCTGCTGAAGAGATGCTATATTCTAATCCGGAGATAGGTGAGAGATGTTATCCAAAAGTCGAGATATTGTTCAGTAAGTTAAGTGAGGACATAGAACCTGATGATTGGGAATTAATTGCTGACAAAGTATTGGAAGAGTTCGATTCTGGTGCTGAAGGTGTCGTTATAGCCCATGGAACGGATACGATGGGTTACACATCAGCGGCTTTATCTTTTTTATTGAAAGACATACCGAGACCCGTGGTTCTCGTAGGTTCCCAGCGGTCCAGCGATAGACCCTCCAGCGATGCACATCTGAATCTGTTAGCAGCTATCGAAGTGGCTAAATCCGATCTAAGCGGTGTCTACGTTGTTATGCATGAAGGACTATCCGAAGATAGATGTGCTATACACAGGGGTACGAAGGTCAGGAAGATGCATACCAGCAGAAGAGATGCTTTTAAATCCATAAATACTGATCCAGTAGGATTCATAGATCCACATAATGGTGATATGGAAATCACAGAAGATATTACAAACGTGGATGGTGAATATGGGAAATATGGATCGATCGATCCAGATGTATCTATGATCTATTCGAATCCATCTTTGACCGAAAAAGAGTTAAGACTGGCCGGTGAGGGAAATGGGATCGTTATAGCCGGAACAGGACTTGGACATATAAAAACCAAGCTAATACCAGTGATCAAAGAAATAATTGACAACGGGACAAAAGTCGCTATGACAAGTCAATGTTTATACGGTACTGTTAACGATAATGTTTACTCCAGCGGTAGGAAACTGATAGAAGCAGGAGTTATCCCATGTGGTGATATGCTTCCAGAAACTGCCTTGGTCAAGCTGATGTGGGCGTTGAGTTTAGATGAAGATGTGGAAGAAATCATGAAAAGTAATATAACTGGTGAGATCACAGAAAGGAGGGTCAGGTGATACGTATGGGACAAAGAGACTATGACGATATGGGTTTAAAAGTTGGACTTGAGATCCACCAGCAGTTAGACACGAAGAAGTTGTTCTGCGATTGTCCGTCAGAATTAGTGGACGATTTTGACATGGAGATCACTCGAGAATTGAGACCTACGGCTAGTGAGATGGGAGAGATCGATGCTGCAGCACTCCTTGAAGCACAGAAAGGGATGCGTTTCAGATATCAAGCCCTTGAAAGTTCCTCCTGTTTAGTAGAGATGGACGAAGAACCACCTGAAGGTCCTGACGAAGAAGCTTTGGATATAGCTTTGAAGATGGCACTTATGCTAAATAGTGACATTGTTGATGAAATACAGTTCATGAGAAAGATCGTCATTGACGGTTCCAACACTACTGGTTTCCAAAGGACTTCTTTGATAGCTTTAAATGGAGAAGTCGAAATTGATGGTAAAAAGATCACTATCCCAAGTATATGTTTGGAAGAGGATGCTGCCCGTAACATAGGTAAAGAAGAGAAAGAGAAAGTTTACCGTTTGGATAGATTGGGTATTCCACTCATAGAGATGGCTACCGGTCCTGATATGACAACACCTCAAGAAGCGAAAGAGGTGGCTCAAATGCTCGGAGGATTATTAAGAGCTACTAGACAGGTCAAACGTGGATTAGGGACTATCCGCGAAGATCTGAACGTCTCTATCGAAAAAGGAGCTAGAGTTGAAATGAAAGGAGTCCAAGATCTATCAATGCTCCCAGAGTACGTTGAAAACGAGATCGATCGTCAGCTTAGGCTTATCGAGATAGCTGAAAAGTTGAAAGGCAGAAAAGCTCAAGTCGATAAAGAAGTCCACGATGTTACACATATCTTCGAAGAAACAAGCAGCGGGATAATCAAAGGTAGTTTGAACAGTGGTAAGAGAGTGTACGCTCTTAGATTGAAAGGATTCCATGGTACATTGAGAGGCGATGATGGTAAAGCACTATTGGGACCTGAGATGGCAGATTATGCTAAGAAGACCGGAGTAAAAGGTATATTCCACAGTGATGAACTTCCGAAATTTGGTATCACACAGGAAGAAGTCGATTCTATAGCTGAAGAGTTAGAGTTGGGTAAAAAGGATGCCTTCGCATTAGTGGCTGCAAAAGAAGATACTGCAAATGAAGCTCTAGGAAAAGTAGCTGAACGAGCAGAGATGGCATTCGAAGGTGTACCTGAGGAAACAAGAAGGGCTGAAATAGATGGAAGTTCCACCTTTTTAAGACCGTTATCAGGGGAAGCAAGGATGTACCCTGAGACGGATATACCCCCAATACAAGTAGATGTAGAGCGGTTAAAAGAGTTAAAGGACGATCTACCGGAAAAACCATCTGAAAGGATAAAAAGATTCCAGAAAGAGTACGGTATCAACAGACAGCAGAGTGAACAGTTATTCAAAAAGGGTTACGATATCCTGTTCGAAGATATAGTCAAAGAGCATGGTAACCCATCTACGGTAGCCAACACGTTCTTACACATCTATCCAGAACTGGAAAGAGAAGATTATGAGCTTGAAAATGTCTCTGATAAACACCTGTTCCAGATATTCGAGAAACTGGAAGCAGGGGAATTTGCTAAAGAGGGTATATCTGACATCTTGAAGGAATTGACCACAGGTAAGAACATAGAAGAAGCTATGGAATCCGCCGGTTTGGAGAAAGTGGATGATCAAGATGTCAGAGATGCGGTTACCAAAGTCCTTGATGATCGTGAAGATTTCGTAGAAGAAAGAGGTATTTCAGCCTTAGGACCTCTGATGGGCGTGATCATGAAAGAATTGAGGGGTAAAGCTGACGGTGAGAAAGTGAGCAAGATATTGAAAGAAGAGCTTCAAAAGAGGATCAATTGACCATGCCTATGAAAAAGATAGTTGAATTGAAAGAAGATGGAGATATTGACGGTCTCGTTGAATTGTTGAAAGCGGGAGATATAAAAGAAAGGGTTGAGAGTGCTAAAGCATTGGGTATATTAGGCGATAGACTTGCACTAGGTCCTCTGTTAAGATCGTTGGATGATGAAGATGAAGAAACCGTAAGGTCAAATGTAATTTTGGCTGTCGGTCATATCGACTCTGAAAGAGGTATAGAACCTTTGATAAAGTGTTTAAAAGATGATTCCTGGGTGATCAGACACGATGCAGCTATAGCCCTGGGTCACATCGGAAACGAAGAAGTCGTGGAAGCCTTGGGTGAACTTTTGGAAAAGGAAGAAGATATCGAGATCAAACAGAAAGCCGTAGAAAGTTTAGGTGAGATCGGTGGTGAAAAAGCACACGATATATTGATGGAGCATATCGATTATATCTCCGTAGAGGAAGAAGTGATCAAGGCACTTGTAAAAATCGATGGCGATGAGATACTACCACATTTGGCACAAAAAATAAAGGACGGGGAGAAAAGTGTTAGAGAAGCTGCAGTCCAGGGACTTGCATCTATCGGGGATGAAGATTCCTGTGAACTACTGTTAGATGCCTTGAAAGACGATAGTTGGAGGATAAGAGAGGAGGCTGCAAAGGCACTCGGTGAACTGAATTATAAAGATGGAGAACCAAAACTAGCAGAAGCTTTAGATGACTCCAACCTGTACGTAGTTGAAGTGGCGCTGGAAAGTTTAGGTATGATCGGTGATGATGAAACCGTTGAAGTGATAAAAAGAAAATTGGATTCTGAAAAACCGGAAATTAGATCATCGGCAGTTAAAGCTCTCGGTGAAATAAGTACAGAACTTTCAACTGAAGTTTTGTTAGATAGATTGTACATGGAAGAGCATCCAAGAGTACTCTGGATAATATCGGATTCGCTCGCAAAAGCACCAGATGATTTAAAGAATTTGATGTATGATAGAATCGATGATATCAACGAAGTTAAAAAGATAGTCCTATCGGTGAGTTTAGCCAAAATCGGAGATACCAGGGCCATACCGAACCTTTTAGAGTTTGCAGATGATAATAGATGGAAGATACGCCAGAAAGTGGTAGAAGCCCTTAGGAGTATAGATCTTAGTGAGGTAGGCGATAACAGAGCAAAATCTATAATACGGAAATTAAGAGACGCACTCTACGATAATGACAAATGGGTGAAAGTAGAAGCAGTAAAAGGACTGGCGGAGAAAATTAAAGAAGTCGGCGAAAGGTTCGACAATAGTAATGAAATCGAAGAACTTGATAAAATGAGTGGTACCGAGGGAGACGAGGACGTGAAGATGGCACTTGAAGAGAGTTTGAAACTCCTTAAATAATTATACAAAAAAGTTATTATATCTATATACTTTGATTTCATTGATGAGCATACCTAGCCAAGATACATTGGTTATTGCTGCCGTACTTATCGGGGCGGCCTTCATACCTTCATTGTTTTATCTACGTTGGGTAAGGAACGCTGAATTGTACGGTAAACAAAAATGGTCTACACTCTTTAAACTCTTCACATGGGGTGCCATATTTGCAGTCATCATGGCTGTGATATTATCTCTTATCTTCCTAGGTGCAATTCAGAGTTCAGGATTAGTCAGAGAATATCAATTCTTGGAAGATAGAACTATAATGACTTTGATCATCGTTTGTGTCATAGCACCTATCGTTGAAGAGTTCACTAAAGTTCTTGGTGTATTTTCTGCAAAGGATTCCATAATTAGTTTAGAAGACGGGTTCGTTTTAGGTGCCGCAACCGGTCTTGGATTTGCAGCTACTGAAAATTTATTGTACGAAAGTACAGCATTCTTTGAACAAGGTTTTCAGGCTTTTGTAGTGGTGGTCATTTTAAGAAGCGTTGCAAGCACCCTACTTCATGGAAGCGCAAGCGCAGTAGCCGGTTATGGGATTTCAAAAGGATATCTAACAAATAAACATTCATTCCTACCATATTATCTTATAGCTGTAGTTATGCACGGCAGCTTCAACTATCTTGCATCAGCAGGTATGATATATGGAGGAAATATACCGATTTTGGCACTGCTACTGGCAGTTTTCTTTTCAATAATATCTATAACGATCGTAAGAGGTAAGATAACTAAACTGGATAAAGAGACTACGGTGTATTATAGGTGATATAAATATGGCAACTTTTCCTGAAAAGGGTAGAACTGAAAAAGAGATTTTAAAGGAGATAAATGAAGCTAAAAAATTAGATTTGGATTTTTCCTCTGGAAAGATATTGGGATCGATGTGTACAGAACCCAGCCATATAGGTAAAAAAGTTCACCAGATGTTCCTGGAATCTAATCTTGGAAATCCAGGTCTCTATCAAGGAACTAAAAACATAGAGAGAAAGGTGCATGAAGCTGTTGGTTCTCTTATCGGTGGCGAATACGATGAAGTACTATCTGTCGGAGGTGCCACCGAAGGGAACATAATCGCTCTCTGGAGAGCTAGGAATGTATCCGGGAAAAGAAAAGTATTGCTTCCGGAGAGTGCACATTTTTCTTTTCAAAAAGCCTGTAACCTGTTGGATATGGAATCGGTTTATATCCCATTAGATGATGAGTATCGAGTTGATGTATCTGCTATAAAAGATGAAATCGACGGTGATACCGCAGCCGTAGTCGGTATAGCTGGGACTACGGAGTTAGGGCAGATCGATCCCATCGATGAGATCGCTGAATTATGTGATGATATATTTTTCCACGTGGATGCAGCTTTCGGGGGTTTTGTTATTCCTTTTTTGAAGGAATTGGGTTACCAGGAGTCATGCTATAACTTTGAATTTAAGAACATAGATACCTATGTACTGGATCCTCATAAGATGGGCATGTCCACGATACCTCTTGGACTGATGTTCTCTAAAGAGGGATCTCCTTTATCCATCGAATCACCGTATCTTACCGGTAAAGATCAAAAGACTATCAGAGGTACTAGAGCGAGTGCATCCATACCGGCGTTTTGGGCCACATTGAATTATCTGGGAAAAGAGGGATATCGAGAAATAGTAAAAGTATGTATGAACAATACCAGATATCTTATCGAAAAGATGGGGGATATTGGTTTTAAACCAATAATAGATCCTGTTATGAATATAGCTTCATTCCACCTTGAAGGTCCCAAAAGGATAGTTGAAGGTATGGCTAAAGAAGGTTTTAATATATCTAGGACGGTAAATCCACCTGGACTAAGGTTCGTGATCATGCCGCATGTAAGTAAGACTAGTATAGATGAGATGATAAAGGTTCTTGGAGAGTAAGTATGAACATATTGAAATTGGACGAGTTCGAAATAGATATTCAACCAACTGAAGAGAAGATCAAGGAATTAAAGGCTGAAAAGGTTTTACTTCAGCTTCCAGATGGTCTAAGACGAAAATCTCACAAGATAATAAAAGAACTTGAAAGATACGGTGTGGATATTACTTTATGGGGAGGAACGTGTTATGGCGCCTGTGATCTACCGTTGGATATCGGAGAAGCAGACCTCCTGGTTCATATTGGGCATTCTGAGATCCCGAATATTTACGTTGGATATCCTGTTGTATATTTAGAAGGTAGAAGCAGAAGATGGACCGATCCTCCTAAAAAATTATTTAAAAGATTGAAGGGGAAAGTTGCACTTTATGCATCTATTCAACATATGGATCATCTGAAGAAGATGAAAGATATTCTTGAAGATGAGGGATTTGAGACCGTTGTTGAAAAGGGTGACCAACGAATAAAATACCCTGGTCAGGTATTGGGATGCAATTACTCAACTCAAGTACCTGACGCCGATACTCACCTGTACATAGGGACTGGAAGATTCCATCCTCTTGGCCTTTCAATGTCTTTGAAGAAAGAAGTCTTCGTGTTCAACCCCGTCACCGGTGAATTTACTTCGACTGAAAATAAAATGGATAGGTTACTGCGTAAAAGGTTCGCTGCCATCAATGTATCTGAAGAAGCCGATAAGGTGGGAGTCATTTTATCTCAGAAGAAAGGTCAGAGGAGAGATGGAGTTTTGGATGCGCTTAAAGATGCTAAAAACGACATAATCATAGCGGAATTCGATGAAATTGAACCTGATCTGGTAGATGATTTTCAATGGGACTGTGCAGTTAACACTGCATGCCCGAGGATCACTTTAGATGATAGCGGTAATTACTCGACTAGGATATTGACTCCCATCGAATTTTTGATATCAAAAAAAGTAAAAAAATGGGAAGAATGGGAAATGGATGAAATTCATTAGTCCTCTGAAGATTCTTCCACAGCTATAACCTGATTCCTTTCTTTATATGTAGTGATTATCATCTGGCTGTGCAGATTTTCAACACCCTCTAGCTGAGAAACTTTTTCCAAAAGGAATTGTTTCATATGATCATAATCTCTGAACCTGGCTTTGACTATGATATCTACATCTCCAGTCACCAGGAACACATCTTCAATATTATCAAAAGTTGATAACTTTTCTGCAATAGTATCAGCTTCCATAGTATCTACTTTTAACGATATTATGGAACTAACTCCTCTCCCCTCATAATAACTCGATATAGCTTCTTCGTATTCGTTATTATCTTTTCCGTCTGTCATGATGACCATCTCTTTAAATTATTCGAATACACAAGGGTTATATATAATTTTCAAAGAGATTTTCAGAATAGAAATTAAAAGGAAATATCCGATATAAAAGAGAAGGACATAGAAGAGGTAATCTATATTGTAGTCTCTATTTCCTCTTGGATATCTTCATAAACTTGCTGAAGAAGGTTTTCAAAATCTTCATTCCGGTATTCGACATATCTACCTAGACTTGTCTGCACTTTTGCTTTGTAACCTTTGCCATCTTTTACTATCTCTATGGAACAGAGGGTTTCTTCCAATCCAGCCACCTCTTTAATCGGAGTTATTCGTAAGTTATATTTAAAACTTACCTGAGAAGATGAAGAGATTTGTTTTTATTTAGATATTGTAATTAGAACTTAAGGAAACCTAAAAATATTTAATCGCCTCTCTACGTTTGGTATCCCCCAAAGCTTTATAATAGAAGGATATAATCCTTCCAAAAGATACTAAATAAATACTATAATGGGTGTTACAAATGGTAGAATTCGAAGTTGTTATTTCAGATCCGAAAAATGGAACGTCGTACCAAACGAAAGTTGAAGGACATCATGCAAATTCATTGATTGGAAAGAAGATCAATGATGAAGTGGATGGTATATTTGTCAATCTTCCTGGTTATAAATTGAAGATCACAGGAGGAAGCGATTTTGATGGTTTTCCCATGAAAAAGAATATCCCTGGTCCAGGAAGGAAGAAAATCCTTGGAAAAGGCGGAGCAGGTTTCAAGAACTTAGAAGACGGTGTTAGGAAAAAAAAGACCGTCAGAGGAAACACCATATCTCCTGAGATAAGCCAATTGAACATGAAAGTCATTGAACATGGTCCAAAATCTATAAAAGACATTTTTGAAGAAGAAAAAGAAGGAGAGTAATTGATGAAAGTACCAAAGCAACCTGAGGTAAACATAGGCCTAGTCGGTCACGTCGATCACGGTAAAACGACTTTAACAAAAGCCTTGAGTGGAGAATGGACGGATAGACATTCAGAGGAAACCAAACGTGGTATAAGCATAAAATTAGGATATGCAGATACGGCCTTCTACAAATGTAAAGATTGTAAAGGTGTAGAAGCATATTCAGTTTCACAAGAATGTCCCAAATGCGGCGGCGAAGCTGAATTTCTAAGAGCTGTTTCATTCGTTGACTCACCAGGTCACGAAACGCTGATGGCGACCATGCTTTCAGGAGCATCTATGATGGACGGTGCGATACTGATCATAGCTGCAAACGAACCATGTCCGCAACCCCAGACCCAAGAGCATCTAATGGGATTGGATATTACAGGGGTGAAAAATGTTATAATCGTTCAAAACAAGATAGACCTGGTAAGTTCTGAGAAGGCAAAAGAAAATTATGAACAGATCAAAAAGTTTACCAAAGGGACAGTAGCTGAAAACGCACCGATCATCCCAGTATCAGCTCATCATGACGTTAATATAGATATTTTGATAGAGGCGATCGAAAAACACATACCCACACCTGAATTAGATACCGATGCATCACCCAGACTCACAGTAGCGAGATCCTTTGATATAAATCAACCCGGTACTAAGATAGATAATCTTAATGGTGGGGTTATAGGTGGATCATTATCAAAGGGAGTTCTTAAAATCGGTGACGAAATCGAGATTTCTCCTGGTAACAAAATCGAAGAACACGGAGAGACAAAATGGCAAAAGATAGTGACCCACGTAGAATCGTTGAATTCCGGTGAGATATCCTTGGAAGAAGCTAGACCTGGCGGATTGATCGGTATAGGAACTAAATTGGACCCTAATCTTACAAAATCCGATTCTTTAGTAGGGCATGTCGTAGGATACCCTGGTGAATTACCTCCGATCCAGGAAGATTTTGTCATGGACGTAAACCTACTCGATAAGGTCGTGGGCATGGAGAAAGACAAAGAAGTCGAGAAGATAAAGACTAGAGAACCTCTGATGCTGACTGTTGGAACTGCAACTACTGTAGGTGTCGTTAGTTCTGCAAGAGGGACTGAAGCAGCCGTCACGCTAAAAAGAGCGGTATGCGCGGAGACAGGCCAGAGAATAGCTATCAGCAGAAGGATCAAGGGGAAATGGCATCTTATAGGCTTTGGCGAGATCAAAGAATAAAAACACTTTTCCTACTTTTTTAGTCGATCATTTAATTTTTAACTGGTTGTAGAGATTCTATTCAGCATCTAATTTAAACTTTTATTAAAAAATGAAAAGGAAGTAATAAGTGAGCAACTGACAGCGGGCCAAGGCTCGAAAATGGCCTTCAAACAGTTAGGTTTACCTTACTCCCCGAAGAGAGCGAGGCTCCTAACCTAAGCCATCGATCCAGGGGTCCGCGAAGGACCTAGGCTTCCCGTGGGCTCGCGCACCACAGTACAACAGAGAACGCGGGTGGGCTTAACTTCTGGGTTCGGGATGAGACCAGGTGTAACCCCACCGCTATGGCCGTCATGTTGCTCGTTAAAAAGTGTTAATCGGATGTAATATATATATGTTTTCCAAGCTGAATTCAGAACGTAAAAAGATAACACCCATATATTTATCTATAACCTTCTTTAGTTATTTAAACAGAAACAACTAAAGGTGTAAAAATTGTTCACATATTCTGAGGTAATATTATGGATAGGTATCTTTACCCTGCTCTTTGGATTTATATCAGAGTATAACAAACACCATTTTCGGATTCTGGGGTTCGCACTCATTGGTGTTTTTTGGGTAACGGAATCACCTTATTTCATATACAAATCAGATTATGTGAACGCTGCATTGTGTATAATCACACTTCCTCTTTTTCTGTATTTTGCATACAACGAATACTTGTCGAAAAAATGGGACGAAGACCCAGAAGTGATGCGCTTTTTGGCAGGTGGGATCTCGATAGGTATGTTGATCTATTTCAGCGTACAAAGGATGCCTATAATTTCAGGATACCTTATCAAAATAGTTGCAGACCATACGAATGTATTACTCAACTTGATGGGATACGAATTCACCGTTGGTCCCATAATGTACGGAGAAACATCGCTCTTTTACAGAACCAGCTACGAGAATATACGAGTTTCTATCGTAGGGTCCAATATCAACATCATATTGGCATGTACCGGGCTCCAAGCTATCGCTGCCGGAGGTGCTTTGATATATTCTACTGACGCGGATAGTAAACGGAAGATCAAAAGTTTGCTGGTGATTGTCCCTACTCTATACATCGCGAACGTTCTCAGGAACGTTATGATCATCTATTTGACATACGAAGATATAACTTCATTTTATACGGCTCACAATCAGATAGCTAAAACAGGCTCTGTGATACTTTTGATAATCCTAATGCTGATAGTCTTCGAAATAATGCCAGAATTCTACGAAAACATCATGAGCGTTATATCCCTTCCAAAAAGAGAACCTATCCACCAGAAACAACAGAAACAACCTTGAGGTTCATGCCGTCTTCAACTTTTTTATCTAGAGGCAAAGGTTCCCCATCTTTTAGAACTACAACTGAATCCTGATGATGATCGAGTTTACTAACTAGGTCCGATATTAACTTTCCAGATTCCAACGTTATTTCTCCTTCTCCTTCTACATCTACTTTCATAGTACTTGAAATTTTGATGTTATATATAAATCCAAAGGAAGATTTTGACCTATCAGCTTTTCACTTTCACTATTCCCTCCTATGATACCGTTCTTATACTTTGAAACAGAAATAGTATCTCACATGAAAGTTGATCCATTTATAGAGAAGGGAGAAATCAAGACTTTCCGAACCCGCAACCATCGTTTCATAAGCACCCTTGCCGTGAAGGTGGTGAGTGGTTCGGATAAGAAAGCCCTTATCATAGATGGGAGTGCCAAGATCGATCCATACTGGATGGTTAGGATCTGTAAGAAGTTGGGTTTGGAAGAGGATGAAATATTGACTAAAATCTTACTTTGTAGAGGATTCACGGCTTACCAACTGAGAGATATGGTGGGTAAGGCAGAGGAGATCGTTAAAAATGATGATAGCATCATATTCGTGGGTTTGATCGACTTAAGCAGTAGATTTCTCGAAGACCTAGACGGTGAAGAGGGAACATGGCTTAGAGCTAGATGTGTAAAGAAGTTGAGAAATTTGGTTTTGAATCGGGACATATACTGCGCCGTAGCCGATCCCTATGTAGAGATTTTTGAATCTAAATTGGGAGGTGAGATATATGGGGAAAAGTGTGCCAACTTACAGGGAGGAACTCGATAAAATAATATCAGAGTGGTCAAAGTTCAAAAAGGCTCTCAGAAAAGAGGAAAGGAAGTACTTCGAAGAACTGATGCTCAACGCAAAGAAACACGGTTCCGCTGCCCAATATCAAGCCAATCCAGATCCCATGGAATCAATATTTATCTCGATATTACTCGAACATCAAAAGGCCCTAGCTAGACTTGAAAGGAAGGTGGAAGATGAAAGGATGGATATTGGATATTTATCCAGACCTGAAAAGGAAGAAGATGGTTCTCTGGATGAGGACCACCGATAGAACCTACAAGGTCTTCGAAGATTATGATCCACTTTTTTACGTTGAAGCCTCGGACGGGAACTACGGGGAGATCGAAGAATTCTATCAAGATATGGGTTTTGAAACACGTTACGTTTCTAAAAAAATCACGATATACGATAAAGTGGAAAAAGAAGTTTTGGAGATATCCCCAGGCCATGTCTTCGATCCAAGGAAACAAGCGGATGCTCTGCATTTTTTTGAAGGATATGATAATTACGAGTTCTATAATGTGGATATCCCGCTAGGACAAAGGTACCTTATTGAAAGGGGCATACGACCGTTTTCACTGGTCGATAAAAACCATGGATGGAGGGAGTTAGAGAAAGACGCCGATATTAACTATTCTCTCCCATCACTTCGAGAAGCGTCACTTTCAGTGGATTTCGAAACGAAAGATATCCCGACCATGGATGATCATATATCTTCAATAACGTTAGGGGATCATGTTATAAATGGGAGTGAAAAAGAGATGATCAAAGAGCTCAACAGGGAGATCGAGATCAAAGATCCGGACGTGATATTGACATCCAATGGAGATCCTTTTTTAATACCGTATCTGTTTCATCGGGCTAGGGTCAATAACGAAGGATTGAAATTAGGTCGAGAACGGTCTATTCATGCGCGTAAGGAAGGGTCTTCCCATGTTTCCTACGGTAGAGTCATCTACAAACCCCCTTCTTACCACTTGAAAGGTAGGGTCCATATCGACGTGCAGAATTCATTCCTATATCGTGAGGGAGGTCTTGATGGATTGATAGAGATCTCTAGACTTTCTAAGATCCCTCTCCAGAAACTCGCCAGGAGGAGTCCCGGGACTGCCATCGATGCCATGGAACTTGAACAGGCCATGAAAGATGGTTACCTCATACCGTGGAAAAGGAATATATCTGAAAGGTTCAAAAGTGCACAGCAGTTGTTGAAAGCTGATAGAGGTGGACATATTTTCGAACCTAGGATGGGGTTCCATTTCAACGTTCTTAAGTTAGATTTCGCCAGTATGTACCCCTCTATAATAGATAAGTACAACCTGTCACCGGAGACAATAGGATGTGACTGTGGAGAGTTTCATAAGGTTCCGGAATTGGGTTATAAAGTGTGTGATCGACATCGCGGACTCATACCAAAGGTCGTTTCACCGCTGATCCAGCGTCGACAGAGGTACAAAGGTATGAAGGGAGAATGCTTTTCTAAACGGGCAGATACACTAAAGTGGTTGTTAGTTACGTGTTTCGGGTACACCGGCTATAAGAAAGCCAGGTTCAGCAACATAGAAGTCCACGAAAGCGTTACCGCTTACGGAAGAGATATACTGATAACAGCCGCGGATATAGCTCAAGAGATGGGCTACAAATTGATCCACGGTATAGTAGATTCCCTTTGGTTGAAAGGTGATAGAGAAAGGTTAGATGAGTTGATTAGAAAAGTCGAAAGTGAAACAGGTATTCTACTCGAAAAAGAAGGGGTTTACAGATGGATCGTTTTCCTTCCGAGTAAATCGGATGGATTGGGAGTGGCTAACCGGTATTACGGAGTATTGAACGGAGAACTCGAGGTGAAAGGTGTCCACGCAAGGAGGAAAGACACACCTAAGCTCTTCAAAGAAGTACAGATGGACATGCTATGTCTATTGGCTGAGGCGTTGAGTGAAAGTGAATTCGATGAGCAGTTAGAAGAAGCTCTAGAACGGTTGGAAGAGGCATATCTCAGAATCAAAAAAGAAGAAGTGTCGTTTTCATCGCTCTATTTCACTAAAAGCGTCTCCATGAAGGCCGAAGATTACAAGCATATGACCGAAAGCAAGGCGGCACTGCTCAATTACAGAGAAAAAGGTGTAGAGGTGAACCCCGGCGAGTCGATACGATATATCGTTACCGACGGTGAAAGTAGGGACTTTCGTAGTAAAGTAAAGATAGAGGGGCAGGAAGTGGACCATTACGACACAGCTTATTATTCCCGGTACCTTTTTAGATTGGGTGAAGAGATACTGATACCCTTTGGATACGATGCTGAGAAACTAAAATATTTGGTTAGAAAGGATGGATAAATCAAGTTTTACTTTCATATATCCCCCGTTTAAAGGTTGATATATACCTTTCTTATTCATTTAAAATACCATGGAAAGGGAATGCAGCGACTGTGGATCGGATATGATACCTTCCGAAGGATGTTGGAAATGTCCTTCTTGCGGATACTCTAAATGCGATCGGGTGCGAGTATAGTTTTAATATTTTTATAACTTTACTATCCGTTTTATGATTATTAGATGATCTATTATACTTTATTAGAAGAGAACTAGTTCTTCTATCGATATTGCTCGCTTGGTCCGAAACTATTTTATTCGAACCACTGCATATACCATGCAGATAGGAGGAAATGATTTGCTAGCAGTCCGCACGAGCATAGACCAATCACGCTGTTGGAGGGATGAATTGAACTAGGGTCTTTCATTGTGTAAATATTTTCTTTTCATCTATCTTTCTGTTGTCTTTTTCTTCTATCTTATCTATCGCCTTTTCAGCTTTTTTTCTATCGATGATACCGTCTTTTAATATCCTCTTCATGATGGAATCGAATGTAATAACAGTTACACCTTTATTTTTAGCTACCCTTGCAGCGATCCTATCCATTGTAAAGAAGACAGCGTCTCTCTGTTTAGAGACGGCGATAGATTCCAGTTCCCCTTTACCTATCAGGATCTGATCGAACCATTTTCTGTAGAGTTCTTTTTCATCTTTGGAGATGTTGATTGTATCTATTTCTTTTTCTTTCAATATTTTATTAGGAAACCTGTATCCATAATCTAGAGGTTTTTCTAGTTCATCTTCAACTTTGGGAGTTATAACGATTTTGCCATCTGAGTATAGTTGTAAAATTTTGTCCACTAGTTCAGCTTTTGCGAGTACGGAAGCGGCGTCGGTATCAAGAATAAGAAGATCATCCATGTGGACATCGACCTCTAATCTTTTTGTTCTTCACCGAAGAAAGTTTTTACAGTTATCCCTCTATCTTTTAGTTCCTGCTTAAAACTTTCTGAGTCGATCTCAGCTATCTCCGCAGCTCTCATCAATGAAATCTTTTCCTCTTTATACAGCTCGATAGCTATGCGTAATTTTTTTTCGTGGTTTTTTCTCAGAAATGTCCTGAAGGCATCCCGGATCACATCACTCTTAGAACTATATTCGCCGGTTTTAACGAGAGCCTCTATCTCGTTATCCATTAGTTCAGGGATGCTTATAGAAACACTTTTGCTAGGCATAGAATAATAAATATTGCTATTAATTATTAATTCTTTCGGTTGTATAGGAGCATTGTTTTGATAGACCTATATTAAAGAAAATTGTCCGAATCTATTTTATTCGAACTACTGCATATACCCTGCAGATAGGAGTAAATGAGTTGATAGCAGTCCGCACGAGCATAGACCAATCACGCTGTTGGAGGGACGAGAGCAAGAGTTTAGGTATGTGTTTGACGTACTCCACCACCTAAATTGGTGGAATCTTTAAGAACGCTCAGTACAGAGCCTTCTATGGACACGCCATATCCTGTTAATACTCCCCGTGTAGGTGGGTTCTGTGGTTCTACCCCTACAAGCGAAGCCTATATTTTGTCCGGGTTGCGTATGGGTCATGGTTGGTGTGGTCAAACTATAACCACTATACAAAAACCATACTCAATATACTTTATAAACTTTGCTTTCGGCATTCATCCTCCGCCTAAAGACGGAGGCATTCTGCCTGAGTTGATTGTAAAGTCGGCCAACGGAGGTTGTTGTTTTAGTGCGCCTATACTGCAGACTGGACTTGATACATGGAATTCAACTTTAGATTCAATTTATTCATCTAATTTGTCAGATGTCTCAAGTTTCAACAAAATTGAAAGTTGAGTTGCCGAAGAGTTTATGTATAGTAGATTATATAGTTACTATAGGTGTCTATAGTGAGTGAAGTAACAACAGTCCAAGTCAAGAAAGAAACCTTAGAGAAGCTGCGGGAAGAGAAAGAATATTCAAATCAGACATACGATGATCTCATACAAAAGATGATAACCGTTTTTGAAAACGCTAAGAAACAAAATCAATATGATGAATTTTTACACAAGATCCAGCAGCCTAAGATGAGGGAGTTATGGGACAATCCAGAAGACGAGGAATGGGAAGATGCTTGAATCAGGGGATGTCATACTAACGAAGGTCCAATACACCGACACTTTTGAGGTAAAAAGAAGACCCGCTGTTGTCCTTTTCGAAGAGATGAATAATGTAGTTATTGCTGGAATAACGAGCAATCTAAAGATGGAAGGTGTCCCTTTAACTAAAGAAGAGGGGGCACTCAAGGAGAGTGTGATCAAATTAAATTATATTTTTACAGTATCTAACCAGATGGTAGAGAAAGTCTTGTTCAAATTAAATGAAAATAAAAAGATGATAATGTTTGAAGAGTTGAATAAGAAACTATCCGATCTAAAGATAGAGGATTGACGTAATGAATGATTAAAGAGTGAGATAAAAAGAGGGATAATGTAACAAAATAATTTTATTCTTGGAGGAAACGAGTTGCTAGGTGTCCGGACTAGTATTTGCTAGTCATGTCCTTACAGGGTGAGGGCCAAGACACTTGTTCTATGTGTAAGAAAAGCCACTACACTCAATAGCTCGTTTTACTCGTTATCCAGTCACCTCATTTAAAACAATTTTTTAACTCACTAGAGGGATTTTGTTCATATAATAGGATTGTAAACTGTTTTATATATTATGAAAAGAGCCACCGGAGGGATTTGAACCCCCGACCTGCTGATTACAAGTCAGCCGCTCTGCCGAACTAAGCTACGGTGGCGAATGAATACGAGCTATTTAGATTAGTTCGGTAGTGAGTTAGAAATCTTTTCTGACGGACTGCCGAACTAAGCTACGGTGGCATTTTCTACGAAAATCCCATCTACTCTCCAAAAAAACGTTTTTGGTTCATACGGTGGCATTTTCTACGAAAATCCCATCTACTCTCCAAAAACATAGCGTTTCTGGTTCATACGGTGCGAATGGAAATGAATATCTTCTTTTGGTGAGAAAGAGAACTATGAAATAAATTTTCCGGATGAAAAGAAAGAAAAAAAGGTTTAGTGAGTATCTTCCAACTCAGCTAATTCGCCTTCGTGTAGTTCTAGATGGTCGCCCTCTATCTCCACTAGAGCTTCGAAGAATTCCTTGACTCTCGGTTCTTCCGCTTCTTCAGCGAATTTTCTGTAATGTTCGATGGCTCTTGTTTCTCTCCTGTTTGCGTCCTCTAAATTGTCAGGTAGATGGTGTGAGCAGTTATCGGATTTCTTGTTGATGTCCGGCTCATCTCTGTCTAAGAACATGCATATCGCTTCCGCGTGCTCAGCCTCGACTTTTGCCAACCTCTTGAACATACCTTCTGTTTTCGGTCCTTCGGCCTGATTGTAAGCACAGTAGTAGAAGGTTGCGTTGTCGACTTCTAATTCTAAAGCTTTCTCAAAATTCTCTTTTGACTTTTCAGTCAGTTCAACATCTGGTTCTTCGTATTCCTCTCCGCGTTTCAAAAATTCCTCGTCTGCGCCGCAGTAAGGACAATCTGTGGGTCTTTCTTCCCCCAAATATGTCTCACCACATATCCAACATCTAAATACTTTTAACATTTTACATTACGCTCCTTGAAGAAGGAAATTTATCCTTTTATTTATAGTTAAGCAGTGATCAAACACTTTTATTTTGTATGACATTAGTATTACACTAATACGTTTTACATGACTATAGAGACGGATTTCGAAAGGATGAAAATCTTTATATATGTTTAATTCTATATGTATTATGTCCTACGCCCTACCTAAAACCGTATATACATTCGGAATACAAGTAATACGCCAACAGGACAGAAGGTGTGTAAAGCATGGAAAAGAAAATATCTCTGCGGGTGTCAGACGAAGACCTTGAGATCATCGATTCATTCATAGCAAGACATGATTTCAGCAACCGGTCTTCCTTTTTAAGAAAGGCCGCTCTGGAGTACATCAACAGACACAGTATCCGCAAAGATGAAACTGAAGTGCCATCAAAGATCACCTTACCGAAGAAGATCAAAAATATTGTTCACTATCTCATAGCTGTTGGACACTTTGACAATTGGGAGACAGCCATCCAGCAGCTTGTGAAAAAGGGGATTTTGACTGAGGATCTCAAAGAACTGAAGAAACAATACGAAGTTATTGGTGAAATGAGCAACAGAGTAGAAAATATCCTAGATGTCGAAAAAACCAGTGAGAAAAAATACATGCAAAAGTGAAACGTGATAGGGCAAGGGACAGATTAGCGTTTAACAGCGCTACAAGATAATATCGGAGGAGCCCAAGTATATGAACAACAAAAGCCCCGAATCCCCAAAAAATGAAGAAAACTCTATGGAAGGAGCCGTACATGAACTTATAAATGGTTTGCTTCGTGAAAGCAAAGTTTATGTTGTCGGTGTAGGTGGATGTGGATGCAATACAGTACAGTATATAAACGAAAGAAATATGAACGATGTCAAGACCATCGGTATCAATACAGATGACAGTATTCTAGGACAACTGAACGTAGATCGCCAGATGTTGATCGGTAAAGAGTTAACCAACGGAAAAGGTGCCTGTGGTGACCCAAGTATAGGTAAAAGGGCGGCACAAACCAACGAGGAACAGATACTGAAAACAATGGAAGATGCTGATTTTGTGGTTCTAGTAGCCGGTTTAGGTGGTGGAACAGGATCTGGAGCAGCACCTGTTATCGCCGATCTGGCAAAAAGGAATGACAAAATGGTTATCTCGTACGCAGTGATGCCTTTTTCAGCAGAAGCAACCAGGTATAAAAAAGCTGAAACGCATCTAGAAGAATTGACACAGATAAGCCACGCGGTAACCGTTTTTGAGAACGACAACACTTTAATGCACGGAGATAGAACCATTTCAGAAGGCTTTGAATTGACTGGCAAGATGCTTTACAAGGTAGTAAAGCGTCTGAAAATGGAATGTATAAACGAATTCTTCCACGAAATAGGATTGGATGCTATCGGATTATCCGAAAACCTTTCTAGTTTAGAAAACCAAATTCCCGAGAGGGAAGTGAAGAGCGAGAAGGCAGAGAGACCACCTGTGATCGAAGCCCTGAGTGTGATAGAGGAAACAAAAGAAAATACCTCTGGACCCACTCTAGACTCGTTTTTAGAAACACATAACTAAAAAACTCTTCACAACTCTCTTTTTTATTTTATCAAAATCACTAAGTTTTGTCCTTAGAGGCTGTATTCTCAAAATTCTCTATTTCTATTTCTGAAGGGTCTCCTTTCCAATCTTCTGCCATATACTCGGTTTCGACAATAGTGGTAATACCGCCTCTGATATTCCAATCTCCTCTTACTTTCATATAACGTGGTTTTAGAACTTTAACGAGGTCGTTCAATATCTTGTTCGTAGCCTCTTCATGGAAAATTTCAATGTTTCTATAATCTACGATATAGTACTTTAATGATTTTAATTCTATGAGAAGATCTCTAGGGATATAAGTTATAGTTATAGTTGCAAAATCTGGTTGATCCCTTTTTCCCGGGCACAAACATGTGAATTCCGGACAGATTATTTTGACTTTGAATTCCTTCTCTGCGTACTTGTTTTCTATGGTTTCTAGTTCAGTCGTGTTCATATTAGTCATAGTTGAATACTGTTATCTGTTAAACATTTTTTCCTATTTTTAAATATATAGGTTCTAATCGCTTAAATTATAAATACTACAGCTTTGATTCGGTTTCCCTCATGAAGACAGCACTAGTTGCCCTAGGAGGTAATTCCTTAATACGACCCGAAGACGAAGGGACTGCAGACGATCAATTCAAAAGGATGAGTGAAACCTGTAAAAAACTTGCAGACATGATATCACAGGGTTATGACATAGTTTTTACACACGGAAATGGACCTCAAGTAGGCAACATACTGATCCAGAATGAACATTCGTCTCATCTCGTGCCTTCGATGCCCTTGGATATATGTGGTGCTGAATCCCAAGGTCAGATCGGGTACATGTTCCAGCAGACCTTGAAAAATGAGTTGAAGAAGAAGGGCATAGATAGGAGCATAATCAGCCTCGTGACTCAAGTTTTAGTGGATAAGGACGACCCGGCTTTTAACGATCCGAGTAAATTCGTCGGACCTTATTATGACGAAGAAGAAGCTAAAAAGATGGAAAAAGAAAGGGACTGGGTAATGAAGAAAACTTCCGATGGAAAATATCGAAGAGTGGTCCCATCTCCTAAACCAAGAGAAATAATCGAATCTGAAATAATTTCGGATATAATTTTCAGCGGTGAAGATGGACATATCGCCATAGCTGCAGGCGGTGGTGGGGTACCTGTGATAGAAGATGAGGGTCAATTGAAGGGAGTCGAAGGTGTGATAGATAAAGACCTTGCAAGCGCTGTTTTAGCTTCTGATATCGATGAGATGTTCTATATCATGTTAACTAGGGTGGATAGAGTTTATCTTAATTTTGGTGAAGAAGATGAAAAGGCTTTATCCGAGATCACTCTGGAGGAAGCTAAAAGATACTTAGATGAAGGTCATTTCCCTCCTGGAAGCATGGGGCCTAAGATCGAAGCTTCTATTCACTTCCTTGAAGAAGGCGGTGAAAGGGTTCTAATAACGTCACCCGAAAAGCTCTATCAGGCACTCGATAAGAAAGATGGTACATACATCATAAGGGAGTAGATCATGAGCGGTAGTGAAAGAGTCGAAGGTCTTACAGAATCTGTGATTAGAGAGATGACTAGAAAAGCTATCAAAAACGATGCTATTAATCTCTCGCAGGGTTATCCAGAGTATCCCACAGCTGAAAAAGTAAGAAAAGCTGCCGTAGAAGCTATCAATGAAGATGAAAACCAGTATTCTATAACCTGGGGAAAGCAGGAGTTAAGGGAGAAACTATCTGAGAAATTGAAGAACTTTAATAACATCGAATACGATCCAGAGATGGAAATAACTATCACCTGTGGTGCCAGCGAATCTATCATGTCAACGATGCTTGGTTTGATAGATAGTGGGGACGAGGTGATAATCTTCCAGCCTTTCTATGAGAACTACGTCCCATCGGTCAGAATGGCTTCTGGAAAACCGGTTTTCACCACTATACAGAACGACATGAGTTTGGACCATGAAGAGATAAAAAACACAGTTAATGAAAATACGAAGATGATATTGTTGAACACTCCTCACAATCCAACAGGTAAAGTATTTTCCAAAGAAGAGCTTGAATTTATCAGAGATCTTTGTGTTGATAACGATATTTTAGCAGTTACAGATGAGATGTACGAACATATCGTTTTCGAAGGTGAGCACATATCTTTGGCATCAATAGATGATATGTGGGAAAGAACCGTGACGATCAGCGGATTTTCTAAAGCTTACTCGGTAACTGGATGGAGAGTCGGCTATTCAGCGGCACCTAAAGATCTGATGAATCCAATAAGAAAAGTCCACGATTACACAACCGTATGCTCACCTACTCCTTTCCAGAAAGCAGCTGTTCAGGCATTGAGCCTTCCAACAGATTACTATCAAGATATGGTTGATTATTACAGAAAAGCAAGGGATTTCGTTTACGACAAACTCTCAGAATGCGATCTCGAACCTTCTTTACCGAACGGGGCTTATTACATGATGGCCTCACTCGATAATATTGATATGGATGATATAGAATATACGGACTATCTTGTCAAAGAAAAGGGTGTGGCTGTAGTACCGGGTTCCAGCTTTTTTGAACACGGTGGTGAAGATATGGTAAGGTTCTGCTTCTCACAAAAGATGGAAGACCTTTCAGAAGCCATGGACCGTATCTTGAAATGATCACTCTTCTTGTAGATCCTTGCCCGGTTTCCTAAATTCTCCGCCCCAGTATAATATGGTATCTTCTCTTTTATAGTCCGGTGATTTTTTTGCATTCACAATTTCACCGATAAACCATGTATGATCTCCCGTTTTGAACTCATCTTTTACTTCACATTCGAAAATCAACGGGAACTCTTCAACTCCCGGTACAGAGATGTTTTTAGATTTTTCTTTCGTGAGGTCGAACTCTTCGAATTTATCCACATCTCTTCCCGATACTTTACCACAGTCCAATATCTTCTCTAACTGATCTTTTGTTGGAACGTTTACGGTATACTGCCGATGCTTTTTCATCAACTCGAAGGAATGCCTTTCCGGTGCGATCCCCGTTCCTAGCATGGGTGGGTCGATAGAGAAAACGTGCAGCATGGCAGCGGTTATCAAGTTGGATTCTTCACCAGTACCAGTTCCTATCAAAACCGTTGGGAAATGCGGTAGAAATTTCAAAGCCATATCTCCAGATAATTCTTCTTTCATGATTTCATCAAAGTCGTAATGGATTAATCAATCTTTCGAAAGATCGGTGAACATTCTACTTAAAAGACTTAAATATTAAATTAACTATGTAGCCAAATATGATAGAAAGACCGCGGGGAACACGAGACCTAGATCCAGACGAAATGGAGACCAGACGCAAGATAGAACAAAATCTCAGAGATCTATCTACAAGTTTTGGCTACAGAGAGATATTGACTCCAACTTTCGAACATACTGAACTCTTCACAAAAAAGTCAGGTCCGGACATAGTCAATGAACTTTATCACTTCGAAGATAAGGGAGGTAGAGATATCGCATTACGTCCAGAATTTACAGCTTCTGTGATTAGAGCTTATAACGAGGGGATGAGAGAGCTTCCCAAACCGTTGAAATTATTCTATTTTGGACCGTCATTCAGGTATGAAAGACCTCAATCAGGACGTTATAGAGAGTTCTGGCAGTTCGGAACTGAGTTGATCGGGCCGGATACCGCAAGAGCTGATGCAGAGAACATCGCTTTGGCTTATAATTGTGTCAAAAACATCAGACTTGATGAATTCGAGTTGAGGGTCTCGAATCTTAAAATACTCGATCAATTTTTGCAGGAAAATGATATCGATATCGAAAAAAGACAGGATATCTACCACAAGATCGATAAGGAGGAGCTCGAAGAGGTCTCTGAAGAGTATTCCCTGGGTTCTAAATTGCTGGACTTTTTAAATATGGAATTAGATGAGATGTCGAATATCCTTAAAGACCCAGAACCTGTAGAATATCTAAAGGAAGTACTAGATTTATTGGAATATTATGGTCTTGATGAAAAACATCTCAAAGTGGACATAGGTACAGTTAGAGGTCTAGATTATTACAAGGGCGTGGTCTTTGAGATAGATGCTGACAATTTAGGTGCTGAAAAGCAGATCTTAGGTGGTGGAGATTACAACCTGGGAGATATATTCGGTATCGACATATCGTCCAAAGGCTTTGCCATGGGATTTGATAGGAGCATACTTGCTCTCGAAAACGAAGGAAAATTACCTGAACTGGATGAGATGGATTGTTATATCATACCTATAGGTGAAGAGAGTTTCGAGTACTCGTATGAAATTCTTAGAGAGTTGAGATCAAAGAATGTAATAACAGATATAGATTTGATGGGTAGAGGCGTTGGAAAAGCCCTCGGATATGCTGATAAAAATGATTTTAAGTATGCCCTTTTGGTCGGTGGCAACGAAGTAGAAGATAAATCCGTCACTATAAAGGACATGCATTCTGGTGACCAAAAAACCATCGGTAAGGACGAGTTCGTTCGAGAGGTAGATGAGAAATGGAACTGAAACTGTTTGGTAGGAAGATCAACAAGATACCATTAGTCCTATTCTTAATAACCATCCTTTATACATCCGGTCTTTTCCTAGCTCCTCTTACTTTGGAACCGGGAACTGTGGAAGGGTTAGAGGGACATGCCAACATGCTGGACTTCCAAGAAAAATGGCAGGAATTACCTGTGTACCATCGAGTGATTTACACTTTCAGTGATTTCAACTGTCATCAAAAATACTACCGCTCTTACTACATAAACGGTAATCAGATGCCGGTATGTGCTAGAGATGTGGGCATATTTTCAGGATTGAGTCTCGGACTTTTTGTGATGATGTTTGTAGGATCTGAAAGGGACTACAAAGACATTCTATTGAAATTGTTACCGATGAAAATGAATCTATCAAACTCTCAAAAATCGTACCTGCTGGTCTTCTTAGGTGCATTATTCGTTTTACCCATGGCTCTTGACGGAGGGATCCAGTTGGTTACAGCGTATGAAAGCACAAATCTCATGAGGGTTTTAACTGGTCTTATATTCGGCTTTGGATTCAGTGCATTTATATCAGCTATACTTCTATCGGCAGAGGTTGAGATCACGGAAACCCGGGAATCTCGGGCTGAGAGATGAAAACGGTCACACAAAACTTATATATGGTTTTATTACTGCTTCGGATTTGAGGATTCACGATGACATTATGGCAAGGTAAATCCAAAAGAAAAGTCACAGGTGGAAGAAGAAGATACTCAAGGAAGAAACGTAAGTTCGAGATCAGTCAAGATTTCGAAAAACCAGTGATAGGTCCAGAGAAAAGGAAATTGGTCCGATCTCTTGGTGGAAATCAGAAAAATAGAGTGGTCAATGCGGAGTATGCTAATATAGCCGATAGAGAAGGCAACGTACAAAAAGTTGAGATAAACAACGTACTTGAAAACCCTGCAAACCCGAACTATGTACAAAGGAATATCCTTACAAAGGGAGCTAAAGTCGAAACTGAGATAGGCAAAGCTGTGATAACTTCTAGACCTGGTCAGGATGGGGTTGTAAACGCCATACTGGTAGAGGAATAGATTTATGGCTCTAAAGAAAAGGAACACATGGGTCATATATCCTGAATATTTTGATAAAGATAAATCAAAGAATGAAGGTAGAAGAGTTCCGAAGAAATACGCGGTTTCCTCTCCTGAACTCCAAGAGATAAGTAAGCTTCTCAAACAGTTTGATATACCTAACATGAAGGAAGACCATAAAGCTCATCCAAGTACCTGGTATGAGAAAAACGGTCGGATCATCATCAATAAACAAAAAATGTCAAAACAGAAATTTTTAAAACAGCTCGGTAAGAAGCTTAGAGATAGAAGATGATCACGGAGTAACTCTTTTTATTCTGAAATAAACTGGTTCATCATTCTTTTGTCTCGCATAAATAAATGTCTTTTTAACGCTGTGTGCAACCCTTACAGATTTGCTTATATTATACCATGAAGTGGTAAAATCCTTAGGAACCGGTTCTATAATAAATTCAGCGTGATGATGTTCTGGATCCCCTTTATAACATCTAAAAGCTGTCCCGTACTTGAAACCTGTTTTGGGAACCATCTCGTTATTACGTAGATGACTGTATATATTGTATTTCAAATCAAGATTGTCGTCTTTTTCAGAACCGTATCCTTTCAACTCTTCGAAACTGAAATATTCTTCTTCGGACTCCTTTTTCACATCTAGATATCCGTGTTCTACGAGATACAAAGATTCTAAAAGAGATATCTCGATATTATTATCTATTATATTCCCAAAAAACTGTTCATCATATAGAATAGAATTCGACTCGTCGATGATACATTTGTATCCGTGCAAGTTTCCTTCGATCTTTTTTCCGTCGTATTTTTCGACTTTACCGTTTACGACTAATGTCGACATCTTGTAGTAGGTTACATCACCCTCTAGATCAAGCAGGCCGACTATCATAGTCTTTTTTAATTTGTTGATCACATTGTACATCTCTTCGATCTTTTTTATCGAGAAAGTATCAGTTTCCAGGTTAGCTTTTAACCAGTATCTCGTTGGTGTTTTACCAGGTCCACCTCCTCTAGGGAACACTCTAAAATCAGCAGGGTCCGATGCCTTCTTTAAAACGTAACCTCTCAACCTCATATCCCTGTAAACTGGATAGATAACATCAAACCTATCATCTATTTCTACAGCCTTTTCCATCAGGACTTCTTTAGGTAGATCATCACCTTCAGAATCTACAACTTCCAGTCGCTGGGCTTCGATCAAGTAGATAGCCTCTAACAGATTTAATTCTACTCCACCTCCAGACAAAGGTTTACCGAAGTAACCTTTATTGTAAAGTCTGTTGCCTTTCTTCTCATCTTCGACCATTACCACGTGACCATCTAACTTACCTGGCACTTTATCAGGACAGCTATCAAAACTTAACTATTAAAATCTATTCTTTATCGGACATATCGTTATTGAATGATAATTCTCAGTCAACTATAAATATCCAATGATTTGTGATTAATATTATATGAATAACTTGTTCGCATATGGCACTCTGATGTATGAAGATGAAGAACCTAGTTTCAGTATAGATCTGGATAAATATCTAGTTGAAACGAAAAAGGGGGAAGTTAGAGGTGATCTTTACGTCGTCGAGGGCTTTCCATTCCTTGATCCAGAAGGTAACGGGAAAGTTGAAGGAAAACTGTTCATTCTTTCAGATATCGATAGAGTATTAAGTAAATATGATAAAATAGAGGGAGCGGAAGAGAGTCAACCATTCTTTGAGAGGAGAGTAATGGAAGTTGAACTAAAGGACGGGTCTGAAGTCGATGCTTATTGTTATGTCGGAGGGGAAAGTCTGAGAAAGTGCTTCGGAAAACCTGAGTATAAAGTTGATGCATCGTGCTGGGACGACATTAAAGGTAGATGGGAATGAGTGAGACAAAAAATTAAAGTGAATCTTTTTTATTGTGTTTTCATGAGTTTAAAAATACTGGTTGTATCGGATATCCATGGATCTATCAAATCTATCAATCGAATAAACGCAGTGATTTACAATCATGAACCGGAGATGTTAGTTGTATGTGGGGACATCACAAATTTTGGTGATAAAGAATACGCTGTAAAGATCTTAGAGAAGATAGACATCGAACCGATCCTAGGTGTTGCTGGCAACTGCGACCCAGTGGGAGTGGATGAGGCGTATGATGTTGTTGATGGTGTGAATTTAGATCTTGATACTTTTGACTTTAAAGGTATAACTTTTTGTGGTCTCTCAGGTAGTAAATACTCAGATGAAAGATTATCTCAATTTAGAACGGTAGCTGAGGATGCTGACGTATTTGTCTTTCATTCTCCACCTTATGGTTATTTGGACGAGGCATCTAGAGGTAAGCATATCGGAGAACGTGGTCTACTGGAGATAATAGCGGAAACAAACCCTATGCTAGTGTTGAGTGGTCACGTACATGAAAGCAGAGGAGTTATCGAGGAAGAAGGAACAGTCTATGTTAATCCCGGTCCTGCGTATGAAGACAATCTAGCGATAGTTGAAATCGGTGATAAAGTTAGAGCTAAGTTGATTTAATAAAATTATAATAGTTTACGTTAATGTATTAACTATTAATTGATATAACAGTATTCATGCTATTGTGTGTACACTGTAATACCAATTGTGTTCATATTACATTAAATATTTTGGCTTTTAACGTTAATACTATAATTATTAATTACCATACGCATATTATGGTTGTGTATATTATCTATAAAACCATTTTGCACCTTATCTCTGAGAATTCGATCTACGTTTTCTCCCGTCTAAACGATCTATTAATATAGATTATTAGTTATTAATATAACGGTGTAAAAAATAAACTAATATTCAACAGTCTATATCAATAATAACAATTCCGACATCACCCCTCCTATTATATATATTCTACGTCGTATTAGGTATCTTTTCCGACAAGTCGATAATCCAATATTAATAGTTTACTAATTATAGGGGTGACCCTCCATAAAACACTAAAATATAGTCTTAGAGGGTATCCCCCCGAGCTAAAAAATGGCATTTTATGAAGTTTTACGAAAAAACACGGTTTTTTATTGTTTTGCAATACCGAGAATTTTGTTTACTAGTTATTAATATTATGTATAAAGTTAATTACAATTAATATAATGTTATATAGTTAATTGATGGTATTGCAATATATAAACAATGACATACGTATTAAAGTATACATTTATAATTAATGTGATAACGTAATTGCTTATATTATTGTATTGGATAAACAATTCATAGCAATACACTATATTAACATAACCATGTGTAAACTGTATAGATTAATAATATTGTCTATAACATTATACCCTATAATTATTGTTGTTTTACCGTAATTTTGATTTTGTAACTAAACCACAAAAACAAATCGCGGAAAAAATAGCCCCGCCCGGATTTGAACCGGGGTCACAGGCTCCAAAGGCCCGTATGATTGACCGCTACAATACGGGGCTGTATTGTTTATCAACGTTATTTACAATCCATATAAATAGATTTTCACAGAAGGAGTATAACTAAGAGGGTTGACAAAGCTTGAACAAGAATTGCTAATCCTAAAGAGATAGGTGCCATCTGGTAGATGGTCTCTGCTACCGCGTTCAACCTGTTACTGTTGATTGGTCCCATGACGGCCATATTCTTCAACACACCATCGTCAGTACCCACCTTTACATCCTCTAGATCTTCGATTGCTTCTAAAACTAGTTCTCTCACATCTTCGATTATCTTACTTTCTTCCATCTCCAATCCTACCGGATTGTAATCTTTGTTCAAAGTGTTGACCTCGTGACTATCGGTGGTAGTGACTTCCGAATTCGAGAC
>JAFDTG010000034.1 GCA_019594235.1 Candidatus Saliniplasma halalkaliphilum
ACTAACCGTTCTCCATCGTCTTTGAAAGCCACTACGGAGGGGGTTGTCCTTTCACCTTCTGAATTGGTGATTATCGTAGGTTCTCCACCTTCCATAACAGCCATCGCCGAGTTTGTCGTTCCTAAATCTATTCCTAATATTTTAGACATATTATCACCTATCTTTAATTTGCAACTTTTACTTTCGCAGGTCGTATGACCTTTGAATTCAATTTATAACCTTTTTCAAACTGTTCAATGACTAAATCTTTATCATCATCATTTTTAGTATCCACAGACATTACGCATTCATGGAATCTGGGATCGAATTGTTCTCCTTCAGCATCAAATTCCTCTAACCCATGCTCTTTTAATGTCTTGTAGTATTTCTTGTGTATCATCTCAACGCCGTCAATATCCAATTCATCCTCTGAATTTAAAGCCCTTTCAAAGTCGTCCAGTACACCTAAAAGATCGACCATCAGGTCTTCTGTAGCTCTTTCGATGATCCTTTTCTTTTCTCGTAAAGTTCTTTTTCTGTAGTTATCGAAATCAGCCATCACCTTTTTCAAAGACTTCTCCAGTTCATCCACTTCTTCTTCTAATTGTTCTTTAGTGAGCTCTTCTAACTCCTCATCAGATGTTTCTTCCTGTTCGATTTCCTCTCGAACCTCTTCAGGTTCTTCTCCTTCTTCCTCAGTTTTACATTCCTTTTCACTCATATTACCACACTAATTTATCTCTATAGACTTACCATGAGGTTCCTGTTTCTTCTTCAACTTCACTTCGAGGACTCCGTTATTGTAACTAGCTTCAGAATCGTTCACATCTACCATACAAGGTAAATCGATTGTAGTCTTGTATCTCCGCTTACTATCGACGTTCAAGACCATCTTACTGTCTTTTACTTCGATGTCTATATCGTCCTTTTCTACTCCAGGCACATCAATGGTCACCATGACTTTATCATCGACTTCCTGTACATCGGTCAACGGTGTCCATTCGGATTTTTCAGACTCATTGTGTTTTTGTAAGAAGTAATCTTTTGCATTACCGAATTCCTGGATCTTCGGTTTACCATTAGGTCCTGTTCTTACTGAAAAACCATAAACGAATGGATCTTTATCTTGCCTGTTAAATCCCCTGCTCATCATTTCATCCATCAATTTCTGCATCCTTTCAAATTCTTTATCTATATCTTGAATTCCAAATATGTCTCTGAACGGATCTCTTCTCTTTTTCTTATCTTCATCATCATCTTCATAATTCATATCTATCACCATAACTCGGTTTTTTCTTTTAAATTATCTATAATTTCTTTCATTCTATCTTCTCTAATTTCGAAATCTTTTGCTATTTTTTTAGGGTCCTTATGACCCGTATCCAGTATATAATATAATACGAATCTTTCCTTGTAATCGTCAAAATTATCATATATATATTCATATCCCTTGGAAAGAGCTTTTTCTTTTAATTTTAAAAGATACTGACGTCTCTTTTTTAGGTCTTCGATTTCGTATTCTATTTCTTTTATAACTTGTCTTTTTCTTTTCAAAAACCCTTCTTTCTGATCTAAATCTATGTTCTTTTCGATATTTTCATAGCCTTCCATCTTTTCGAACTCTAAATCATCAACTTCAGTCCGAAATAGAGTTGGACTTAAATCGATCCTCAAAGAGAATTCACTGCTGACCATGTATGTTTTAGTGGGCGGTCCTCCACGATTACTTTTTCCGACTTTTGAAACCACTATGCCTGCTTTTTCCATGGTCTTAAGATGCTTGGAGATCGCTTGTTGACTGGTATTCAGTGTCTCTGAGATCTGTAATGGATAGTGTTCCTCCCTTGACAGTCTTTCAAGTATCTTTCTCCTTGTTGGATTTTGGAGGATGCGTATGATCTTGTCGAATTCTTCTTTTGTGTTCATAATACCTCATAAATAAATGGGTTTGAAAAAGGGGTTAGGTTTATTCGATGTCGACCTTGATTCCCTCTTTCTTCTCTTTCTCTTTCTTTGGTATGGAAATATCCAGTATCCCGTTTTCATAGGATGCTTTGGTTTCCTCTGAGATCACTTCATCAGAAAGCGGAAGTTCTCTGTAGAATGACCTGTAGCCTCTTTCTCTTCGTATGTAGTCTTCACCTTCTTCTTTTGTTTCCTGTTCTTTCTCTGCTTTGATTGTTAATTTATCATCGGTAATCTCCAACTCTATGTCATCTTTATCTAGTCCTGGCATCTCCGCTTGTACACTGTATCTATCACCGAGGTCCTGTATATCTAAAACAGGTGACCTGAAATCTGTTTCAAACGAGGGAGTAAATCTCTTCCTGTATCTCCTCATCAACGGTTCACCAAAGAACCTCTGGAAAGTTTTGTCTATATCATCAAACATCCTGTCCATCTCTTCTAATGGTCTGTAGAACCAATCTGATTGACGTTCAGCTAACCCCTTCTTTTCTTCTTCTCTTTCTTTGATTTCTTTATCTTCTCCCATCTTCTCCACCTCTACTTAACAACTTCATGTTGTAATGTTTGCATTTAGTAATTAGACAGATGTTCTATATAAATGTTTTGTTTTTGATATCGATGTTGTATGTATTTATTTTTTTAATTCAAGACAATATTTAATAACCTACGTATTACTCCCAATAAGAAGGAATAGCATGAGAAAAACAAAGATAGTGGCAACCATAGGTCCAGCATCTAGCTCTAAACACAACTTAAAAAAGATGATCGATAATGGTATGGACATAGCTCGTCAAAATTTTTCCCATGGTACTCATAATGAACACAAAAAGATATTCCAAGAGATTCGGTCATTATCCGACGAAGTCGGTATAATGGTGGATACCCAAGGTCCTGAGATCAGGTTAAAAAATATCGAACAAAATACTAAATTACAAAATGGAAAAAAAGTTAGACTTATTACCAAAAATATCACAGGAAATGAAAGAACATTACCGGTTGACTATCCCCGAATCGTTAATTATGTTGAAGAAGGAGATACCATCCTTATCGATGATGGACAGATCGAAATCCGAGTAGATTCTGTGGATGACGAAATAAATGGGACGGTGATCCATGGAGGGCCTGTCCTTTCAAAAAAATCGGTGAACATTCCTGGTAAAGAAGTTGGATTAGAAACACCTACGGAAAAAGATAAAAAAGATATACAATTTGGGATAAAAAACGACTTTGACTTCGTCTCAGCTTCTTTCGTCAAAAGTGCTGAAGATGTGATCAAGATAAGGGGACTTCTAGACGCAGAAGATTCGGATATGGAAATAATCGCTAAAATTGAACATCTAAAAGCGGTTGAAAATCTAGATTCAATTTTGAAAGAAGCTGACGGGATAATGATCGCAAGAGGGGATTTAGGAGTCGAAGTACCAGCATCCGACGTCCCTATGCTGCAGAAAAAGATCATAGAGAAATGTAACGCAATGGAAAGGCCTGTTATAACCGCTACTCAGATGTTAAAGTCCATGACTGAAAGTCCCAGAGCTACACGTGCTGAAGTATCTGATGTTGCTAACGCCGTCATGGATGGAACTGATGCAGTCATGTTATCCGAAGAAACTGCGGTTGGTAAGTATCCTGTTAAATCTATCCAATTTATGTCCGAGATCATAGAGAAGATGGAGAACTACCTAAAGGGAAGGGTTCATCATACGGTCAGTCAAAAAAGTGGTGATATAGCAGATATTATTTCAAAGAACGTTTGGCAGGCCTCAAGGGACACGGATGCGAAGTATATCGTTGCGCATACATCATCGGGATATACCGGGAAAAAGATAGCAAAACTCAGACCTGATACAGATATCATCGTTTTTACAAATTCTGAGAAAGTAAGAAGACAATTAAAATTAGTGTGGGGAATAAAAGCGTTCTATATGGACTTCCCAGAGCATGTAGACGAAATGATATGTAACTCGATAGAAATATTGAAAAGCAGAGGTATGGTATCTGATGAGGATCTACTGATTTTGACAGCAGGTATACCAGCTCCTATATCGGGAGTAACAAATATGATGGAAATACGAACGGTAAAAAGTATACTAGAAGAAAAACAAGCACTTATTAGAAAAGAAAAAAAGAGGAGGAAATTATCGTGATTTTTGAAACTACTGTAAATTTATTGATTTTTAATCAATAACTTTGCTTATCGGACCCTCATTTCTCAATTAATATATTCTATCTTCTACCTATTAAACCTTTTCCAACCTAATAGACAAACATGTACATTGTTGAAATTTATATAGTATAACTATGTTAAAAATAGATTATATGTTCAATCTCTATTATGAAAATCAAGTAATCTAAGAATCGTATAGATGCCATACAATTGTATGAGCTTCTTTACAATTTTATTTTTGGCTTCTTCTCGATCTTTAATTTTGTACTCTTTAGTTCGAATATGCTCTTGGACGGTTAAAATTTCATTTTCTTCAAGGTCATGAAGTTTAGGATACACAATACTAGAACTTAGATCTATGATAAAAGTGTCATTCAACATTGACATTAACTCTTTGCCCGTAGCACCTTGTTTAATTTGAATCAATAATAGTAAGATTTCTTCTAAACACCAATTTTTTATTGAATCCCTTAAACTTTCTTGATCAAAAAGTTCTTTCGATATAGACTGTACATGCTCTTTTATCTCTTCAAAATCTTGATTTATCATTACCTGTTCAATTTCAATTAATTCGTTGACCACATTATCATAGTCCGAGAGATCAAAAAGAGAAATCATAGTTTCTGAAGTGTCTGGAATTTTGGTTAAAGTAGCATATAGTGGCTCTGTATTTCCATATTTATCCACAAAATCAAATTTGTAACCTTTTTGGCTCAGTTCCTCATCTATATTCCTGAGGTCATGCATTTTCTTGACTCTACTAACGTCTTCTTCACTCACAAATTGGAACCAATCTTTTTTTTCTATTAAATTATCTTTAGAATATTTCGAGAGGTCATGGAAACCTTTGTTAACTAACTGAATTTCTCCGGTCTCATTTATAACTAGTAAAGGATAGCGAATGTTTTCAAAAATAGTTTCGTATTTTTTTTCGACATTTTTTAGTTCTTCTTTTATGTCTTCATGGCTTCTTTCTGTAGCTTTTCTATGGATTTCTTGTTCGATGGCTTTAGCTAGAACCTCATATTGTGATATCGGATCGCCTCCTTTTCTAAAATATCTATCAGCACCTAAATTTAGTGCTCTCATCGCAATCTCCTCCCGGCCTTTCCCTGTAAATATAATAAAAGGTATATCGTTTCCCTCTTCCCTCAATGTCTTAAGTAATTCAAGTCCATCCATGCCCGGCATTTTATAGTCTGAAATAATGATATCTAAATCATTTTTATTTAGTTTTTTTAAAGCTTCATCAGCGGACTGGGCTGGAATGACTTCAAAATCCTCATTTTCCTTTTCAAGGACATACTTGGCCTGATCTAAAAGACCTTGGTCATCATCAACAAACAATAGTCTCATTTTCACAATCAATCATAATTTCAGAATTATATTTAATGATTGTTCAAGAATACTCAGAAAACGCTAAAAAGAAAAAGTGAGGAGGAATTTATCGTGAGTGCGGATCAAAAGAAAAAGTGAGGAGGAATTTATCGTGATATTATGATGTTCTCATCTTCTTGGGTATTTCAAGTAGGGTGTACCTTATTAATATCCCTTTTCTTCAAATCAAAATTCGTTTCGAGACTCGAAACACTATAATCGACGCATAATTTTTAAATAACACCTCTTAAACTGCTTCCTCAAGATGACAAAACCCAAAGTTAAAAAGATAAACTCGGGTGTCAAGATATCAGGGGACTGGGAAGATATTTGTGACTATTCTAGAAAATTGGAATTGGTTATTGAAAAATATTCTAAAGATAAAAAATCAATCGAAGATTTCAACGGATGGAGACCAAGGGAAAGGGAAACAGAGAAAGAAGTCGCAGAGAAAACTGCAGAAAAAGCCTGCATGAATGAAAAACAAGTTGAAAAAGATTTCAACGGTACTGATGAAGAACTTGAAGAGGCTGGTGAAAACATAAAGAAATCAGTGGATGATCTTTCTAATGGCTGTAATCCAGGGAAAGGGATTAAAGATGCGTCTAAAAATATAGGAAAAGTTATAGGTGCAAAATCCATAAGATCTATACGAAAAATGGAGAAGGGAATATATGAAAGGATCATGCTGAAATTCAATCCATTTTATTTCGATACTGAAGAATTTTCTATAAACTTGGAAGATAAAAACGGTGATGGTTATGTACTTACTTTGAACATAACAGATGAAACTTTAAGAAAAAAAATTATAAACTCACTCAAGGATGAGTTTTGATGATCTCACTGGTGTTAGCCTTAGCGTTAACCGCTTCTATTTTTACAGGAGCATCCATAGGTGCTTCAGCTGTCCCACCAGCATTCGGACCCGTTAGCTCCTCTGGAACATCTGGTATATTAAAATCAGCTCTTGTTGCAGGTATTGCTGCGAGTGTTGGGGCCGTGGTTCAGGGAGGAAGAGTCACTAATACTGTAGGTACCGGTCTCTTAGATGGAGGGATCCAAGAACTTCAGGCATTTTCGATATTGCTAGTTGCATCATTGCTTGTGATCGCTAGCGTAATTACTAAATATCCTATGCCCACGGCTTTTACCGTTGTTGGATCCGTTGTGGGTAGTGCATTTGCTTTTGGTAATACAATACAGTGGAACGGACTTTATCGTGTTGTCGGTTATTGGGTACTCTTACCTATACCCGCTGTAGCACTTGGTTATGGAATTTCATACCTTTTGAGGAAGTTTATTCCTAAAGAAGATTCTAAAAAGTATATGAAAAGTATCCTTATGGGTTTGGGTATATTCGTAGCGTTTACAGCTGGAGGAAATTCAGTTGGTAAGGCCGTTGGTCCCTTAGTTTCATCGAACATATCAATGAGGATTTTACTTATTATCGGAGGTGCCTCGATACTTGCAGGTGCATGGGTATTATCCCCTAGGATCATCAATGCTGTTTCATTCGAATATTCTAATATAGGTCCGAGAAGGTCGGCGGCTGCCCTAGGTAGTGCTGCACTGCTCGCTCAGTTGGGTATATTTTTAGGAGTTCCAATATCCTTCAACGAGGCTATAATCGCGTCTATAATCGGAAGTGGCCTTGTGGTAGGACGTTCAAACGTTGGAAAGAAAAAATTGGCTTACACTGGCGCTGCATGGATATTTGCATTCTTTTTATCGGCATTGTTGACATATTTACTTGGATTAGGACTACTTTTAGTGTTTTAGAAAACCTTTTTTAACAAAGCAACAATCTTTTATATCATATTAACCTATATTCATATGTGAGATGATGTTTGAAAAAGTTCTACTTGCGACTGACCTTTCGCCAACTTATGAGAAGCTTACAGAATGTATTATGGAACTGCAAAAGATCGGTACTGAAGAGATTATATTGGTTTGGGCGGTAAATATTCGGTCTTCTGGATTTTCCTCCGAATTTTTTCAGGAACATCACCAGGAAAGATTGAATAAAAAAATGAAAGAGTTAGAGAAAAAAGCTCAGAAGATGGAGGAGCACGATTTAAAGGTATCTTACGAAGCCCCGATCGGGATGCCTTCAAGAGAGATAGATAGAATTGCTAGAGAAAAAGATGTCGATCTCATAGTGATGGGATCTCGCGGTAGAAGAAAGATCAGCAATATGCTTTTAGGCAGCACGACTTCTAATGTGATCCGGCTCGCTGATGTTCCAGTTCTCATCGAGAGGATAGATGTTGGAGAGAAGATGGATGATGAATCTTACAAACTGGTCTGTACTCAAAAATTAAGATCTTTATTGTTAGCTACCGATTTCTCAAAGAATGCAAGAGAGGCCGAAAAAGCTGCAGTTGAATTATCAAAGGTTGCCGACAAAGTCGTTGTAGTTTCTGTAGCAGAAGCTGAAAGTCTAGAAGAAGAATCACCAGCAGTACTAAAACGAAAGGATAAACTTGTAGAATTGAGAAATAAATTCAGAAAGAGATGTGACGAGGTAAAGATCAGGTTGGAAAAAGGGATAGCATCTGAAAATATAAATCGCATAGCATCGGAGGAGGATACTACTCTCATAATTATGGGTAAGAAAGGTAAAGGAGGTCTGAAAGAACTGCTTTTGGGAAGTACTGCTGATAATGTAGCAAGGCGTTCTGAGAAACCAGTGTTACTCGTACCAAATAGATAGGATAGATTAAAAAAACATTTTTATCTCTTATTTTGAGAAAGTAACCAAAAGACTTTTTAACAACATATGATTAACCAATCATATGAAAGACCTTGTATATAAGTGCTTGAACAATGCAAACCGCAGAAAAATACTGTACTGTATAGGTGAAGAGGAAAGATGCGTGAACGATATCGCAGAATGTCTGGATTTAGAGCAATCGCTCACAAGTCACCATCTAAAAGATCTGTATGACTGTGGACTCATCGAAAAGAAACGAGATGGGAAAAAGATTTATTATAAGGTTTCTGAACCTGAAATAGTCGAAATTTTAGAGAAAGGAAAAGAACTTGGAGATAAATTGGAAAAGAGGTGTTAAAAATGGCAGAAGAGCATGGATTGGGTTTTTTCGAAAGGTATTTGACAGTCTGGGTAGGTTTATCTATGGTTTTAGCTTTGATACTTGGCTTCACGTTTCCAGGCATAACAAAGTCATTTGAAGCCTTTGAGGTATCTGGTTATTCAATTCCTGTGGTTATCTTGTTATTCATGATGATTTACCCGATAATGGTCCAGACTCCGTTTCAAAAGATCATTCGGGCTGGGAAAGCAGCTAAACCTATAATAACGACTCTAGCTTTAAATTGGGGTGTTAAACCATTTTTAAAAGCTGGTTTGGCTTGGCTCTTTTTTGCGGTGATATGGGCTCGTTTTCTCACACCGCAAATGACCAGCGAATTGATAGGCGGGATGATACTATTGGGTATAGCTCCTTGTACCGCTATGGTGCTTGTTTGGTCTTATCTGTCTAAAGGGAATATGGGCCATACTATAGTCACGACTGCCATAAATTCATTTTCGATGTTGATCTTTTATGCACCATTGGCTATAATTCTATTACCTCTTGCTAATGTTCCAGGTGCAGAAGTTAGTGTTCCATTTGGTAAAGTCGCCTTCGGAGTATTGGCATACATCGGTGGTCCTCTAGTAGCCGGATACTTCACCAGAAAGGTCTTGATGGACAAAAAAGGAGTGGAGTGGTTCGAACAATTTACAGAAAAATTACACTATGTTTCTGTAGTAGCCCTTCTAGTTACCATCGTAGTGATCGTATCTCCACATTCAGGTACTATACTTGAACAACCATTGATCGTTTTATTGATAGCGATACCGTTACTCATACAGTTCTTGATCATGTTTATCATATCCTACTGGACTGCTAAAAAGGTCGGCTTACCTTACGAAGATGCAGCACCTACTGCACAGATAGCTACAAGTAACCATTTTGAAGTTGCTATAGCGATGTCTGTAACAATCTTTGGTATAGAATCCTATGCTACACTGGCAGCAGTTACGGGACTACTTATAGAAGTACCTGTGATGTTGATAATAGTCCAAATCTGCTTGAAAACCCAAGGTTGGTTCCCAAAAATAAAAAGGGAAGAGCCAACCGAAACCCCTTCCTAATCCTTTAAAATCTAAATTATATGGTGGAAAATATGACTGAAAAAGAAATGAAAGAAATCGTAAAGAAGAGATATTCAGAGATCGCTGAAACTCAGAGTTGCTGTTCAACAACCTCTTGTTGTGGAACGGATTATGAAGAGAGAAGCCAAGATATCGGCTATTCTAGAGAAGATCTCGAACAGATCCCAAAAGAAGCGATCAGAGGTTTAGGATGTGGAAATCCATTGGGTATTTTAAACTTAGAAAAAGGAGATAGTGTATTAGATCTTGGGTCTGGATTGGGTATCGATGTATTTTTAGCTGCGGAAAAAGTTGGAGAGGAAGGACGAGCTGTAGGTATAGATACAACTGAAGAGATGGTTAACAAAGCCAGGAAGATAGCGAAAAAACACGGTTACGAAAACGTTCGATTTGAACACGGTGAGATGGAAGATATGCCATTCCCTGACGGATCTTTCGATGCTGTGATAAGCAACTGTGTGATCAACCTATCACCTGATAAATCATCTACCTATGAAGAGATCTATAGAATTTTAAAACCAGGAGGTAGTATGCTCATATCCGATATTGTATCAAAGGAAGAACTTCCTGAAGAAATCAAAGATGATCCAGAAGCTTGGTCAGAATGTATCGGTGGAGCGATCGAGAAAGAAAAATATCTTGATATGATCAAAGATGCAGGATTTGAGAAGATAGATGTGATATCTCAGAGATCGTACGAAACCCTAGAGGAGCATAATGCGGAACTGTTAAGTATCGAAATTAGAGCATTCAAATAGTTTACAATCACAATAGATGATAAAAATAAAAAAGTTTGAAAGGAGTTTGAAGTCAGTTTTACTGCTTTGTAGCTCCGACTTCCTCAGCTACATCATGTAAATCCAAAGTTTCCAGTTTACCTTTCGTTGGAACTCCTTCTAAACTCCATCCTCTAGCAGTGTAGTATCGATCTAGAGCTTTCTCGAAATCCCTTCGTGGTATCTTGGCACCTTTGTTCGGTCCGTAGGGTACCTCTTCTCTGTACATCCTTTCTGGTAATACATCGTCTTCTCGAGTGAATCCTTCTCTGACATTGTATGCTTTTGCGACATTGTGTGATCTCTCTCCAGCTTCTAACAATTCTCCGTTGGTAACGTTCCAACCTGTAATAGCGTTGATAAGACCGAGTTGGTTCTTGTCCATGTAGATACCTCTCGAGAACTTACAGATTCCAGTGATATCAAAAACCATCATCAGGTCTTCCATCATCTTAAGTGGGAATCCCTTTGAGACGATCTCTCTTCTTTCATAATCTTTGAAATACCAGAAACTCCCGCCGTAATCTAATGCGTAAGCACAGGAAGTCAGATGGTCAGCACCTCTTGGCGCAACAGCTAAAGCGAGACCCATACCGAACATACCTCTAGCTTCGTATCCTGGCGGTTCCATGCCTTTTATATGGATGGCAAATTTCTCAGACCCTTTACCCAACATCTCGGCTCCTTCTTTTACACCGTGGAAAAGCAGTTCTCCAAGTTTTCCTTCCTTTTTACCCATCCTATCGATAGCTTCTACCATTGCTTTTGCATTACCGAATTTCAGATCTAGGTCGGTATCTAAAAGTCCTTTCTCATAGGCCTCCATAGCCCATGCAACAGTAACACCAGCGGATATAGTGTCTAAACCGAGTTTATCACATATCTCATTAGCTTTTGCTACAGCTTCGACGTCATCGACACCACAGCAACCTCCTAGTGAGTACTGCGTCTCATACTCGGGTCCATCTATTGCCACATCTCCATAAGGAGTGTCTTCAGCTACGAAGTACTGACTGCATGGTTTGGTACAGTATGGACATGGTCTTCTACCATCTCTGTACTTCTCGGTCCATTTTCTAGGATCGATATCTATCCTTCCGGCTTCTGGGTCTTCAAGTTTTTCATAAGCATCTTTGAAGTATCCCGCTTCCCAATTATTTACCGGGAAAGCTCCGATTTCAACGTTCAAAGGATGAAGGGCTTCTCCAGAACCGTATTCCATATCCGTTTTACCCTTCTCTGCTGTTTCTTTTCTAAATCCAGAGATGAGTTCATCCATTTTTTCTTTGTCGTGTATAGGATAATCCTTCGTGCCTTTGATACCTATTCCTTTCAAATTCTTAGAACCCATCACTGCTCCGATTCCACCACGAGCTGCCTGTCTTTCATTACATTCTATGATCGATATCTTGGAAAGTTTCTCGCCAGCTGGACCGATAACGGCTGTTTCCATCTTCCCGAACTTTTCTACTATCATGTCACCTGCTTCATGGGTATCTTTACCCCAGATATCACTGGCTTTTTCGATCTTGACTTCTCCATCTTCGATGATCAATACCGATGGTTCCTCTGTCTTTCCTTCTATTACCAGGATATCAAAACCTGCTTTCTTTAGTTCATCACCTATCTTTCCCCCGACCAATGATTTTCCGTATCCGCCTGTCTGTGGACTCTTGAATCCGAAAGTGGTCTTGGACCCCGTCGGTACCTTTGGCCCTACAAGAAGACCAGGAGCCATTATCAATTTGTTTTCTTCTGAAAGTGGATCAACTTCAGGTCCTACTTCATCATAAAGTACTTTTCCTGTAAAGCCAGCACCACCGATAAATTTTCTAAGGAAATCCTCCGATAGTTCTTCTGTTTTTGCACTTCCATCTTTTAAATCTATTCTTAACAATTTTCCCCAATGTCCTGACATTTTTATCACCTATTTTTACATCTCTTCAAATATTTTTTTAATTTCATCTTTACTGGGAGATTTACCTTTGATCTTTAAGTCCCCGTCGACAGCTAAAGATGGTGTTGACATCACTCCTTTCTCAGCCATCTCTGCTATATCATCGATCTTGATTATTTTAGCATCAAGTGAAAGTTCCTCGACGACCTCTTTGACATTCTTCTCCAACCTTTTACATTTTCTGCAACCAGGACCAAATATTTCTATCTCCATAATAATCACTCTGTTTTAATTTCAAGATTTGTTGAACTGGAACATAGATACGAAACTAATAAAGGTTACGTTTTTAAAAAAGATAGGTTCTTGTACTTGTTTTATCTGCAAAAAAATTCCATGAATCGATGGAATTATGGAACAATCCCAGTAGAATACCGAAAAAGGTGCTAAAATATGAGCAGGACTAAAGTCCCTTCATTCCTCGAACGTAGTTCTGCGGATGAAACGAAATAATTACAGAATAACACAAAAAAGATAATGTTCTAGAAAAATATATTAGTATTATACCAACTGATATGTTGTGAATTTAGCGGTGTAAAGTATGGAGATACCCGATGATATTGAGAAGGAATTGGACAAACAGGGCGGCTTAAAGAATCTGATAGATAAATTAGATGATAGTTCTATCCCTGAAAGATGCCGCATCCATAAAGCACTCTCTGATGAGATAAGATTGAAAATTCTTATATTACTCAACGAACAATCTCTCTGTGTTTGTTTGATGAAAGAGATATTGAACATCGCAGATTCAAAATTATCCTATCATCTCTCGATCCTAAAAGATGAAGGGCTTATCGAAGGGGAAAGGAGAGCAAATTTTGTTATATATGAGATCACCAAAAAAGGAAAGAGATTCTTATAAAGAATTTTCAGACTAGTTCAAACTTTTTTAATACGTAATAAAGTGCTATCCCGATAAAGAATCCAACGGAAATGTTAAGAAACAACGAGAATACAGCCACTACACCGGTTATAATATACGACTCCGTTTTAAAAGAATGTTTACCAAGTTCCAGTGCCACGAAAACAAGGAGTGCACCAAAAACAGCCAATGGGAATATCTCTACGAATTGAACACTCGCGAAGAACAATGCAATTGGTATCAATATCAAGCCACTTATGATGTTAGACCCCCCGGTCCTTGCACCATATCTATACTGGGCAGCTAGTCCTCCTGATCCATGGCACATGGGGAAACCTCCCAGGATAGGGGAGATTATGTTCATCAGTCCAACCGTCTTAGAAAACTTATCCGGATCTACTTTCTTTCGGAAAAGGTCGCTCATCAATAATGAAGTCGCCAGGATCGAATTAGTTATGGTCAAGGGTGCCTGAGGGATGGCGAGTAACCAACCTCCAGTTATAAAATCCGCTGACGATGGAATATCGATAGATGGTAAAGATACTAATTCGATGGAAGGGATACCGAACTGGGTTATTCCTATGATAAATCCAATCGCCAATACGAGTAAGGAGGATATATCTGGAAACTTCCTTAACCTTGTGATTATAAAGAAAACTAGGATTATCCCTATTGATAAAATCGAAATCAAATAATCCGTAGAAACAAAACCAAAAGATGTCCTCAACAAGATAAGAGCTAAACCCAGTTGTATACCTCTGATCACGCTGGTAGGAACGATATCCTGCAGCCTTTTCATCACTTTAAGATATCCTAAAAGTATGAAAAAAA
>JAFDTG010000035.1 GCA_019594235.1 Candidatus Saliniplasma halalkaliphilum
AGAAAGAACGATCTCTTTTTCTTTATAATCAAGTACCATTCCTCCTCCCTGGAATCTCTTCTCATCATATTTTTTAGCGACCTTTTTTCTCTGGTACCACTTCGTGCTTTTGTTATGCATTCGAAAGGTATATTGCCAACCACTTTTTTAATACATTCGGTAGACTCAATGTCCGATAAAAAAGAAGATGAGGAGTTATACCTGAAACAATTGGCCAATCGAGTCGAAGAGAGTCAATTAGAGAGTACTTTTTTCAGAAAGGTAGAAGGTCAAAATCATACCCATTTTAGTAGTGTTATTAAAGAAATCAAAGATGCTGAAGAGAACACCCATCTAGTTAAAATTAGACCACCTCTCTTTCTTTTGAGTGGAATATTGAGTAATATATCCCGTAAGTTATCCGGTATGGAAAATTTAAAGATCTTAGATAACAAAAGATGGCAGGAAAGAGAGGTTGAACAATTAAGAAGTCTTCATCCAGAGTTGTTTTCGGAAGAAACAGATTATGAGAACGCTTTTTTAGTCGAGAAAATACAAGGCGAAGTAGCTTTCGAAATCCTTAGTTCTGAAGAGTTCTCCAAGGACGAAAAAATAGACGTAATAAAGAAAATGATAAAAGGATTAAGAAATATCCATAACAAAGACCTTTATCATGGAGAACCAACCACCCAGAACTGTATATTAGGAGATGATGGGGATATATATTGGATAGACTTTGAGATCGAATATCATGAGGACCTTAGTGAAATGGAAAGAGAAGCTAAGGATCTAGAACAGCTTACTTTGTCGATATTAGGTGCATTCGAAGAGGAAGGTGATGTTGGAATCCTGGATTCTGATTTGGTTGAAATGATTTTTGAGATATATGGTGACCAAGATGTGATATCTACGTTTACTAATAATCCTAGTTTACCTTTGTTTGGTCCCCATCGTGTTTTTCAACTATCATTCGTTTCTTTAAAAAGATTTTATCAGGTTCAGATCAATCTAATCGATTATCTTAGGGAGTAACTTGGCAGATGTTTGAATATATACAGATACCCGAAAGGGAAATAGTACGGGATGTATCGTATCTATTCCTCACGATATCACCAGCTCTTGCTGCAGCTTTTTTAATCATATTGCTTGGACCAAGCGTGTACCTACCAGTATCTGCTGTTCTATTGAACTATTATTTCGCTGTAGGTGTTGGCTGGGTGACATCTCCACTAGTTGGTCTAGCAGCAGGTATGAAACCATGGCTTCTCGTGATTTTGCTGGTTTTTATCGCTGTTCAGAGTTCATTTTTCGTAACGGTGAACTATGATTTACTGGAAAAAATACCTTTGTTAGGTAGATTGTTTTTAAGGACCAGAAAAAAAGCTGAAAGGGTTATTGATAAACATGAATTAGCTAAAGACATTAGTTACATAGGTATATTCTGGCTGATGTTCTTACCTGTATTTGGCACCGGCCCGATGGTTATGAGTTTAGTAGGTAGGATACTTGCCTTACAGTGGTGGAAGGTATGGTTAACGATCAGTTTATCTGCCGTAGTGAGGTATTCTCTAGTTGTCATCGTGGTTTACTACGGATTATTTTGAGATCGTCGATCCATGGTAGAAAATATAACTCCCTGTAATCAGAAAATCAGTGACTTTGGTCAATAGATAAAATACATCGATGTTGATCTAAACTTTTTAAAAGAACACATATTGCAATACTTTGATAGCTCGTCTTCAACAAATACACATCGCTGAAAATTCTTTTACTGACGTAAATAGGGAAGATGCAATATAGGTTGCAAAGATCTTGATAAAATATAGTATGTTTTCAATTAATCGGTTATTTGTTAAACTCAAAGTTTTTTATCTAGGGTGTTCATTTAAGATATCATGAACCGAGATTTCCTCAAAGATACCGTACGAAAGAAAACAGACTTTTCCAAAACAGATCAGAATAAAGATGTCCCACCACCTCCAGTGCAAAAGCCGGTACCCGAAGATGCCACATTGATCGAACTTCCAGAGGTTGATAGTTTGACCATAGATACATCACTGGTTACAGCGATATCAAATCGAAAATCCAGGCGATCTTTCTCAGACCAGTCTATTTCATTAGATGAACTCTCGTTTCTGTTGTGGAGTACACAAGGAGTAAGACAAAAATTAGGTCCTGGACATGCGTACCGTGTGGTACCTTCAGCCGGATGCCGTCATGCTCTGGAAACATACATAGCCGCTATCAAGATAAAAGATTTGAAGAAAGCTATCTACAGATACTTACCTCTAGAACACAAGCTAGTAAAGGTGGCGGAGCATGAGAACCTTGAGGAAAAGCTCACTAAGGGAGCTCTGAATCAACCCTTCGTAGGTAACTGTGCTGTCACTTTCATTTGGACAACCATACCTTACAGGATGGAATGGCGCTATGGAGATGCATCCTACAAAGTTATAGCCCTTGATGCAGGTCATGTTTGTCAGAATCTTTACCTGGCATGCGAGGCTATAGGATGTGGAACCTGTGCCGTGGCTGCATACGATCAGGAATTGATAGATAAGCTGCTCGGTGTTGACGGGGATGATGAATTTACGGTATATATGTCACCGGTTGGAAAGGTATAAGTTTACTAGCCATTTGATTCCGTTCTTTGAATGATTACCTAGAGTTTCTTTGAGATTAGGAGAGTCATTCCAAGTTATAGGTAAAGTGGGAATGGAGAGTTTTGGAGCAAATGACGTTATTGTTGTTTACTACGGATTATTTTAATCTGGTGTCAATGGTAATATTTTTAAAGGGTACTGTTTTGGGGTAGTCGAACTCATGACTGAAACTATAACTCCTTGTAATTACAGCATCAGTGACGTAGGTGGAAACAGGAAGCTCTTTATCGATTGTGAAGAATGTGCAGATGATTTTTCGATCGATAAATGTCTCCCAGGGATAATATTGGCTTTGGAGGAAAACTACAATATAGATTCGATAGTGCTATCTGATTTCATAGAGATACAATATTCCGATGAAAATTTAAATTTTTTAAAAGACTTGAAGTATATATCAGAAGAGCTTGACAGATTATCATCTAGAAGACCTGATAGAGATGGTTGTGAAGACTGTGAGATAGAACCAAGGACGATGTATCCATCACTGAAAGAGGGTTTACTTACTGAGCATGAAGATTTCTATCAACGTCTCTTCGATTATACGTTGAAGGTTATGAAGATCGAAGGGTGTAAAGGTTGTCGAAAATCAGCTAAGGAAGAGTTGACTGTTTTGGGAGAAAAAGTTCTGGAATTTCGGTCTAAAGTACTTTTGAAAGCTTATGGAGTGTTGAGGTGAAACCATCGATTACGCTGATTTATTGAAAGAACTCCGTGATATAGAGGGAAAGAAAATCCAAGAGGGATTGGAAAAGGTCTTAGGTAGTGAACAGGATGTTAGGCCTGGTTTCTCTTATACATGGGTAAGAGAACGAGTTCCTAAGATGTCTAAAAAGAAGATAGAATACCAAATAGAGGGGACAACTGTTCAACTTTATCGATTGTTAGAAGAAACAGAAGACCTTTACTATGTTTCCCCCTCTGAATATAATATAGATATCGGAACAGCAGAACTCGTTTTATCAGTGAAGGATTCATTGGCAGAGCAGTACCCCAGGGATATAGATTTAAGCAGACCGGAACAAGTAAAGAAGTATATAACTAATCACGGAAAAACGCTTTTGGAAAGAACTGCTAAAAAATTAGATATTTCTTTAGGAAAAAGTAGAGAAGACGAAATGGAAAAAATCGATTTTCTTTCTTATATTTTAGCCAAATATACTGCTGGTTTTGGAATCATCGAAACTCTATTGAAGGATCCAAATGTCGAGGATATCTACGTCGATGCACCTTCAGATAATAACAACATCTACGTGGAAATAGGAGGAGTAAACGGGATTAGAGAAAAATGCAGGACCAACATTTTCTTGTCCCATAAAGATATGGAAAGTATTCTTTCTAGGTTCCGTTCTGAAAGTGGGAAACCATTCTCGGAAGCATTCCCGGTCTTGGAAACGGAGTTAGAAGAATATGGAACTCGTGTTACTGCGATAGGTAGTCCGTTGAGTCCGGACGGGATGGCTTTCGCCTTGAGAAGGAGGGATACCAAGCCGTGGACACTTCCAAAATTGATCAAAGTAGGAAGTTTAACGCCTACAGCTGCAGGATTACTTTCCTTTTTGATAGACGGGAGAAGTACTATTTTAGTTGCCGGGAGTAGAGGTGCCGGTAAGACCACTTTATTAGGTGCTTTGATGCTGGAATTCCCTAAAAGCCAGAGGATACTTACTATAGAGGACACCCGAGAACTACCGAGTAGAGAGATGCAGGAATTAGATTACAACATCCAAAGTATGCTGGTTGATTCTTCCCTAGAAGAGGGTGGGATGAACGCTGATCAAGCACTAAGAGTTTCGTTGAGGTTGGGAGAGTCTTCGCTGGTGCTGGGTGAAGTGAGGGGACAGGAAGCGAGAACTCTTTACGAAGCTATGAGAGCAGGGACTGCCGGAAGTGCGGTTATGGGGACCATACACGGCAATTCACCCCACGCTGTCTATGAAAGGGTCGTTCACGATATGGGTATATCAAAGGAGAGTTTTAGTGCTACAGACGTGATAGTGATAGCAGGGATCGTTAGACCAGGTGGTATGCAGAAAAGGAAGAGAACCGTTACTCATATTTCAGAATATGATCAAGAAGAATTCGACGATCTGATGAATTATCGAGAAGGATTAGAACCTACGGATTATCTAAAGAGGAACTCAGAGAAGATAGGGGGCATTGCAAGGGATTGGGACCTTAGTTATGAAAGGGCTGTTGCAAATATAGAATTGAGGGCATATATCAGAGAGAAGATGGTAGAAGCTTCTGAAGAAAAGGGTGATACACTATTATCTCCAGCTTGGGTGGCTAGAGTTAATGATAAGTTCTGGAATCTTATCGAAAAACATCATGGAAGCGGGAGTTACGAAGATGTGAAAAAAGATTGGACACGATGGTACGAAGAGAGAGTTCGATATGAGTAGATTTTACGAACGAGTTTGTAAGAAGGTCAATTCGAAATTGGGTATGGATAGGGAGGAGATCGAAGAACGTCGAGAAGAAAATAAAGGGGGGTATGTTGAGAGGGGTAAAGAGTTGAGGAAAGCGGAGAGGGAATTAAGAGAAACGCTAGTTGTAGATGGTAAAGAATCTGAGAAGTACAGAAAGAAAAAGAAGAAAGTGGAGAAGGTAGAGAAAGATTTTGAGATCGCGAAGAAAAGGTACACTAGAGAGGATTTTAAAAAAACGACTACGTTCACAGGGATGGACCTTGAGTACGAAGAAGTGATAGTTTTCTCAGTGTTCAACACGATACTTTCATTTATCTTGATCTTTCTAGCGGTCTTTACCTGGAATTTATTTTATCCCCTCGGGCTATTTGAAATATTGACCTACATCATCCCTATATTTTTGATCTTACCCATGTCTGTTCTGATCGTTACTGCGAACTATCCAGAGATATTGAGTGAACGGTTGAAAGCCTCGACCATCGGGAAAGCACCGGAGTGTATCAATTACATGACCATGTCTATGAGGGTCCGTCCTTCTCTTTATCGAGCCGTATCCTTTTCCGCAAAGAACACTGAGGAACCCATGGCATCAGGATTGAAGAAGGTTCTTTGGAACATCCACATGAATAAAAGATCGAGTCTAGAAGAGGCTTTTTTGGAATTTGCTCTGGAATGGGGTGAATGGAACGAAGAGTTGAAACGTTCGCTTTATGCAGTCCGCTCAGCAATACTCGAGAAAACTACTCAAGGACTTTATTCAGCTTTAGAGAAGGCTAATCAGATCATAATCGAAGGTACTGAAAGAAAAGTAAAAGATTATGCTAACTCGCTTTCGACCCCCACTACAATATTATTCGCCATCGGTATCCTGCTGCCGTTGATCATCGGAGCAATGCTGCCCATGATGGCTTTGGGTGGTTTAGATATCTCAAGTATCGATTCTTCAAACGGCACAACAGAAGCTGGGTTGAGTCTTATACATATCGTGCTGCTGATGAACGTGATGTCTCCTCTAGGTGCTTTCGTCTATTCCTATAAGATCTTAGGGGATAGACCAGGAACGATGTCACCTCCAGACGTTAGTTTTGAGGAAGGAATTTACAGGAAACTAGCAATTTCAGTGATTCTAGCTGTGAGTTTGACAGTGATATCGATTTTCTTTTCAAGTCATCTGACCGTGATATCACCGCTCCATTATTTTTGGGGACCGGTTATAGGTATTTCCTTTTACTGTTTGAGCACCACTCTTGAAGCAAAGAAAGAAAGAGACAGGATCATCAAGATGGAAAGAGAGTTTCCGGACCTGTTATTTCAGTTAGGAAGCAGGATAACGGAAGGGATGCCGCCTGAGAAAGCTATCCAAAAAACCGCGGATGCCATGAAGGGGACTGAGATCGGAAAGCTCTTTGCAGATATATCCAGTAGATTGAAACTTGATCGGCTGCCTTTAGATGATGCTCTATTCGGGGAGAAGGGTACTTTGAAGGATTTTCCTTCTCAGACCATAAAAGCTACCATGAAAACCGTAGTTGAACTCACTAGGAAGGATCCAAAACAGGCGGGTAAAACCATACTTCAAATTTCACAGTACCTAAAAGATATGGAGGAGATGGATCACGAGATAAAATCTGAATTGTCCAGTAGTGTCGGGATGATGAAGGCAACTTCTACAATTTTTGCACCGCTGGTGATGGGTATCGTCGGAGCGCTTTACTACATGTTGGAATCGATATTCACTGAAATATCTAACGTTCAACTTATTCACCCGACTTCGTTCATAGCCGTGTTAGCTGTCTATCTGATCTCCATGAGCTTTGTTATCACATATTTTACCACTGGGATCGAAAATCAGGTGGATATAGTTGAGTTCAAACATCAGCTGGGGATAGTTTTAATAGTGAATATAATGGTATTTTCTCTAGCTGTATTTGTTGGGAAGATCGGGATGCTGTGATTTATCTCATTTATATACATAAATATTATTAGGCCCTTTTTACATATATAAGGCTTGGAGAGATAGATATGTGCAGCAAAATGTTGAGAGTGAATATGGAAGAACTCACGGTAACAACCGAGGAGGTTCCTGAGGAATACGAGAAATTAGGAGGAAGAGGCCTCACGTCAAGGATAGTTAATGATGAAGTCCCGCCTAAAGCTCACCCACTTGGACCCAACAATAAAGTGGTGTTCGCACCTGGCATAGTCACTGGAAGCGGATCACCTAATTCTGGAAGGTTATCTGCAGGAGGAAAGTCACCCCTTACCGGTGGTATAAAAGAATCTAACGCTGGAACACCCTTCACAAAAACCTTAGCAAGAAGAGGTATCAAAGCGATCATAGTTGAAGGACGGGCCGAGAAGGACAAATATTATCTATTGAAGCTGGGAGATGATGGTGAAGATTTGATAGAGGCCGATAAATGGATCGGTAAAGGACTTTATGAGGCTTATGACGAATTACATGACGAGTTCGGAGACGATGTCGAGATCGCAGGCGCAGGAATAGCTGCTGAACTTAAGGCTTCGAACGCTGGAATATCTTATACTGATCCGGAAGGTAGATCAACTAGATATTCCGGTAGAGGAGGTCTTGGGGCAGTTATGGCTTCTAGAGGATTGAAGTTCATAGTGGCGGAGAATACCAAAGAGAATAGGATGGAGATAAAAGATAAAGAAACCTTTGATAAAGGTAAGAAGAAGCTGGCTAATGCTTTGATGGAACACGATGTGACAAAGAAAGGAGGTGCTCTGAACTCCTACGGAACATCAGTACTGATCAACATAATAAATGAAAGCGGTGGATTACCACAAAGGAATTTCTCCGAGGGAAGCGACGATCGATCAGCTAAAGTCTCCGGAGAAAGGAAAGCTGAGCTAATCAAAGAAAGAGGTGGAGTAAGGCCTCATAAGTGCAGTCCTAGTTGTATAATCCAGTGTTCCGAAATATGGACTAAGGAAGACGGAAAAGATCCAATGGGAGTCTTAGAGTACGAATCCGTATGGGCACTGGGTCCCAACTGCGATATTTATGACCTCGATGTGATCGGCGAATTGAATCGAGCTTGTAATGATCTAGGTCTTGATACCATCGAGACAGGCAATACTATAGCCGTTGCCATGGAAGGAGGTCTTCTTGACTTCGGTGATGGAGAAGGTGCTTTGAAATTGATGGACGAGATCTATGATAAAACAGCACTGGGTAGAATTTTAGCTAATGGTGCAGAGTTCACAGGTGAAGCCTTCGGTGTCGATAGGATACCGACTGTGAAAGGACAATCCATGCCAGCATATGATCCTAGGCCAATAAAAGGGATAGGTGTTACCTACGCTACCTCGCCCATGGGAGCTGACCATACTGCTGGGTACGCCATAGCTCCTGAGATAATGGGTGTCGGAGGTGAAGCAGATCCACTAGATACTAAGAAAGCTGATCTTTCAAGAGGTCTTCAGCAGGCTACAGCCATGATCGATTCCGCAGGTTACTGCTTGTTCATCGCCTTCGCGATCATGGATATCGATGAAGGTATGGAAGGGATGATCGAAACCGTCAACGGTGTACTTGGAACGGATTATTCTGCCGATGATATAATGAAGATGGGCATGGATATACTTGAGATGGAGAGAGAGTTCAACAAGAAAGCTGGTATCTCCAAAGAGGACGACAGAGTTCCTGAATTCATGAAGGAAGAAAAACTACCTCCACTTGACGAAGATTTCGACGTACCGGATGAAGAACTCGACAGGGTCTTTGAAGAGGCTTGAAAACCCTTTTCTTTTTTATTATGTCCGTAAAAATCAAACTGTTCGCGAAGATTGCTGAAAAAGCTGGTCAGAGAGAGATCGAAGTCGATGTTTCGAACGTAAGAGAAGCTTTTGAAATCCTAGAAGAGAGATATGAAGGACTTCAAGGTGAACTTTTTAAAGCTGATGAAAAAAAGATTCGTGACAATATAACCGTGATCAAAGATGGAAGAAATATCACGTATCTACAAGGTTTGGAGACTGGATTAAAAGACGGGGGCAAACTATCAGTGTTTCCTTTAGTAGGTGGTGGGTGAATCGAGGTCGTGGTTTAGATGAGTATTAAAGTTGTGCTGTACGGTAATTTGCGAAATGTGGCTAAGAACCTTGATGAAACTGAAACTATAGGTACAGTAAATATTGAAGGACCGGGCATCACTAAAATATCTGATATTTTAGAACAGCTTGATATCGAGGAAAAGGATGTCAGCCACATATTTTTGAACAGAGATTACTCTGCACCGGAAAGAGAAGTCGAAGATGGTGATCGGGTAGCACTATTTCCTATAGATATGGCGCTGCTCTATAAATGGTATTTCAATAGAAAGAAGTGAAAAAACACTGTTTAAACGTAAAAACCTTAACCCTGTAGTGAGATTAACTATCATGAACATCAAAGATTTTGAGCTCGAAAGATGGTTCGCTAGATACGAACACGAAGCTGAGATCATGCTGGCGGAGAGCGGCATCAGAAGTTTAGATGCCAGTAGATTTGATCTGAACGTTGGTGAAATGGGATACGTCATACCGACCAACGGTGACCCGGATTTTAGGGAAGAAATCGCCGGGAGGTACGGAAGGAGTAAAGATGAAATATTGTTCACCTGCGGAACCCAGGAAGCTAATTTTCTAGTGTTTATTTCATTGCTTGATAAAGAAGAGCATGCAGTGGTGATTACTCCCACTTATCAAGCCCTTTATTCGGTACCAGAAGCTTTTGGGAACGTAACCCGAGTATCATTATATCCTCCAGATTGGGAGTTATCCGTGGAAAAAGTCAAGGAAGCGGTGAATGAAAAAACGAAACTTATCGTTCTGAACAATCCAAACAATCCGACTGGAAGGTATCACTCCTTGAATAAAGTGAAAGCACTTCTTGATATCGCTGAAGATGTGGACGCTTATCTGCTTTGTGACGAAGTCTATAGATTGTTAGTTGAAGATCCACTACCTCCCGTCGCTAAGATAAGTGATAGAGGGATAAGCACGACCAGTTTGACCAAAGCCTATGGTATCGCCGGAGCTAGATTCGGATGGGTTTGTGGTCCAAAGGAAGTTGTTGATAAGGCTTGGGTTTGGAAGGATTATACAACTATATCGCCGACCAAGATAGGACAGCATATAGCTAAACAGGCTTTAGGAGATATGGAAGAAGAAATACTTCGAGAAAATCGAGAGTTGGCTGGAAAAAACAGAGAGATAGTGCAAGAATTTGTTGATAGGACCGGTCTCGACTGGTACAAGCCATTTGGTGTAAACGGATTTATAACCATTCCAGACGGCTTTAGCAGTTCCGTTGATTTCTGTAAGGGATTTGTTAAGGAATATGGAGTAGTTTTAGCACCAGGCGAAGTTTTCGGCTATGACGGGTACTTCAGGATAGGCTTCGGTTTACCGACTACTGAATTGAAAGAGGGGGTTTCAAGGTTGGAGAAATACATTTCCGATAAGGTATAAATAGGAAGAAAACAATTGTTGACTGACGGTCAGTCAGGAGCGGTATGATGCCAAGCGGGAGAGGTAATAAGAAGGAAGAACTAGTTGATGCAGCTGAGAGATTGTTCTCTCAAAAAGGGTACAGTGACACTTCAGTTGATGATATCTGTGAAAAAGTAGGAGTAGCACACGGCCTGTTCTACTACTATTTCGATACCAAAGAGGAGATCATCGAAGCTATTACAGAGAGGATGATCGATGAGCTTGAAAATGTATTAATTAAAATCGTTGAGGATTCTTTTCTCCGAGCTGATGAGAAGTTCATAAGATTTATGACAATGGCATTTCAGAGGAAGAGAGACAAACCTTACATGGTTTCTTATTATAACAAAGAAAAAGAGCCTAAGGTCTATTACCAGTTATTTAATAAAACCGTCGAAGCGACCACACCGTATCTTACAGAAATTGTGGAAAGGGGCATCGAAGAGGGAGTGTTCGATACGAAATATCCGGAACAGACAATTAGATTCTGGCTGAACGGGAGGATGTTCTTCATAAATGAAGATGGATCGCTCAATGAGAGTTTATTAGATGATTTAAAAGCTGAAGCTTTCATGCTGGAACGTTTGTTAGATTCTGATAAACCATTTTTGACTGATTTTTATGAGAAGTATGAAGATGAGATAAATGAGTTTATCCAGAGTGCAAGAGGGGATGATTGATATGAAGAAAAAGCCTGTATTGAAGATCAGGAACCTTACTAAATTGTATGGGGATATTGTTGGTATAAAAAATCTAGATTTGGATGTCTATCCCGGGGAGATCATGGGATTTTTAGGTCCCAACGGCGCCGGTAAGACCACCACTATAAGAGCCTGTTTAGGACTTTTACAAAAGACTGAAGGTGATGTTAAGATATTTGGTTTGGATTCCCACGAAGATTCTATCGAGATCCGTAAAAGGACGGGATATCTACCAGGGGATTTCGGATTGTACGACGATTTAAAAGTCAAAACCATACTCAAGTATCTACTTTCCCAGAGTGGAGTATCGGATGAAAGTAAGATGAGAGAGTTATCTGAACGGTTGGAATTGGATCTGGATAGAAAGTATGGTAATCTATCAAAGGGTAACAGGCAGAAAGTCGGTATCGTACAGGCCTTCATGGCAGATCAGGATTTCATCATTTTAGACGAACCTACGGGAGGTCTAGACCCGTTGATGCAGCAGAAGTTCTATCAGTTCCTTAAAGAGGAAAAAGAGAAGGGTAAGACCATCTTCATGTCGTCACATATCCTTGCGGAAGTGGAAGAGGTATGTGACAGAGTAGCGATAATCAGGAAAGGTAAGCTGCAGGTCGTAGAAGATATCGGATCCCTCAAGGAAAAGATGGGAAAGAAACTGGTTGTAGAATTCGATGACGGTGTAGATCCCAGTATGTTCGATTTAGACGGAGTACAGGATGTTCAGATAGATGGAAGAATTGCTACCATGATCGTGACTAGTAACTTGGATGAGGTGATCAAACGCATTTCCAAGAACGATATCGTCAACATGTCCCTTGAAACTTTCAGCCTAGATCAGCTATTCTTGACTTATTATAGGGAAGGAGGAAGTGGTTGATGAAAATCGTAAAAACCATGATGATGGAACTTAAAAACAGTTGGAGGGGTTATGGACTGTTTATTCTTGTAGTAATTCTACTCATCGGTGGATTCACACAAGCATTTCCGGCTTTCAGCGAGGCATTTGAGGATGAACTGGATGGATCAGAGAATATCGAAGTAGATGTAGTGGAAGATGGGGGAGGTGTGATCGTAAGGTTGTCATGGGTAGAGATCGACGATGCTGAGAATTACACTTTGTTGGTTGGGGCGAGTCCTCAAATGATAGTACCTATAGATCGAGTTGATGGCATACAAGAAATGCATTACGAATATTATACACCATATGATGAAGATGGTAGTATGCCAGAAACATATTTTGCGGTAGTGGCCGTATCCGGGGAAGAGAGAGAAAATGAGTTTGTAGGCATGGAGACTAACATCGATAGAAGGAGTCCTTTGGAGGAGTTGTGGGGCATGGATTATGGGGATATACAGGGATTCATTTCTGTGTTGTGGGACATGTGGTGGTTTCTGCTAATAGGTTTGTACGTAGGTTACATCTCCGTGAACAGTGTTTCTAAAGATTTCGAAGAAGACCGGATGGATATCCTTTTATCGAAACCTATTTCACGTAAACAGTACCTGCTGGAGAAATTCTCACTGGTTGCAGGATATACACTATTCCTTATGATCATCGCTGGATTAGTTCTGATAGGTTCGGTCTATTCCGTCGGAGAATTGGGTAATGTTACTTCTTCGGCATTGGTGCTTTCAGCAGTACTCTCCTGGCCTGTTTTTTTGGTGATAATTGCTTTCTCTATTTTAGCTGCCGTTTATCTAGAGGATTCAAAAAAGGCCATGGGATTGTCATTCATATTCATATTAGTCGAATTTGGCATTCATCTAGTAGGAGATATATCAGATTCTCTTAAACACGTTAGACCTTATACGATAATTTCTTACTGGGACCATGAAGCTGCTCTTTACGGAGAAGCAATCAGTCTTGTTGATGTCGGATTCTTGATAGTGATCGCTGTAGTCATATTTGTGGTGACTTTGAAGCTGTTTGAAAGAAAAGATATTCCAACCTGAGATTATATCATGATATGTAAAATTCGATGTATAAATAAAAAGATCCGCCTTGGATCAATTCAAGGAGGTGAGAACCTTGAAAGGTAGGACTATCTTGATGGAGTTCCAGAAGGGTTGGAAAGGTTTTACGATCTTTATCTTGATCGTTGTCATAGTCACTGGAGGTATGGCACAGTTATTTCCTGCAATAACCGAAACCTTTGAGGAGGATAAATTAGAGGGAGAAGAATTGGTACATCTGGAAACTGAAGAAGACATTATACATCTATCATGGGTCAGAGTAGAGAGAGCTCAGGAATACGTGGTGATCGAAGATATAGCATCCCATATGGCCACCTCATGGGAAGTTAATAGAACAAATGAGAACAGTACCGTCATCCAGCGTTCAGAAGATGAGGAAAGGTACTTCGCTGTAATAGCTGTCATAGATGATGAAAAGGTTCCCGTAGGTATGGCTTCCACGGTTGAAAGAAAAGATATGTTGGAAGAGATGATGGACACACCCTACTTCAGGATGTTCACTGCCGGAAGACCTGATTTACGCATGGACGAGATGGAGGGATTCTTATCAGTAGAAGTGTACAGCTGGTGGATGCTTTTAGTCGGGGTGTACTTAGGTTATCTCTCAGTTAAAAGTATAACCGACGATTACGAAGAAAGTAGGATGGATATCATATTCTCAACACCCTTGTCTAGAAAACAGTATCTGTTAGAAAAATTCTCTGCGTTAGCACTCTTCACTTTGTTGCTGTTGGTTCTTTCTGGTCTAGTTCTGACTTTGTCAGTGTACTCCGTTGGTGCGTCTGAAGGACTTGATTTTGAAACATATCTCGTTTCGATCGTTATATC
>JAFDTG010000105.1 GCA_019594235.1 Candidatus Saliniplasma halalkaliphilum
TCCATACCTTCATTGACTGGAGAGATATTCCTAGAAGAAGAAAGAACATTATCTGAAGTCTATGAAGGGATAATAAGATCACTCGCTCTAGGTCGATGGAAACTTAAAGAGATAGCCGACCTACTTCATTCACGAGGTCTGATAGATCAGCCAGACCCGAGCAACATCAGACCATATTTTAAGAACATGATGTCCATGGACCTTGTGAGCAGGATCCCTTTACATCATAAGAAGGGGTACCGATACACCATAAAATCGCCGATAATGGAACTCGGTTACCTGCTCGACGAAAAATACAATTTTTTTGAGGAAGACATCTCTGACAAAAGGATAAAGAAAGTCATCGAAGAGAATATCCCTAAACATATAGAGAGGTACTGCGGTGATCTTTTCGCGGAACTTTACGATGGTAAATACGAATATCACTATTCGAGCGAATTCGATACCGATTTCATCATCACTCATGACGACGATGTTCTAGTCTCTGGTGAAGTGAAATGGAGCGAAAATGTTTCGGAATCGGACGTTCGGAAGTTTTTGGATCGAACGGATTATCTACCCGGCGAAAAAATATTCCTCGCAAAGAAAGAGTTCGATATCGAAGGCGTGATATCTCTTACTCCAAAGAAGCTGTTAGATCTATTGAAAGACGATAGAGCTAGTTTGAAAGATTTATGATGATTTTCTCTGTCACCTTACTTTCTAAAATGAAACTGGATATTGAGAAAACTAGATAAGACCTTTGAGGCATCCTCCCGTGTTCCAACAAAACATACCAATAGAAAAGCCGTACATATGTAGTACAGGTGTAGTCTAATGGAAAAAGTACAGGTGGGTTTTCCTCCCGAAGATCTGAAAAGGATAGAGAAGGAAGTCAAAGAGGGAAAATATCCTAACAAGAGCGAAGCTATCAGAGATAAAGTGAGGAAAAGTTACATCCTAGAGGCGATAGTCCTCATGAGAGAGGTGACCGAAGATCTAGATCAAGAAGAAGAACTGGAAAGACTAGAGAAGGTCAGGGATAGAAAATATGAAGAATACAAAAAAAGTTCTAGTTGATACTTCAACTTTGTTCTCAGCACTTTATCTAGAATGGAGTACAATCTATAGCTCTTACCAATATCATAAAAACCATGTTATCTTTGCGAAAACTTAAATAAACATCAAATAGATATCAATAATAGGTAAAACCCATGGACACCGTAAAGACAAAGATCGAACTACCCAGGTCTATCTTGAACATCTGCAAAACAGATGAAAGAGGGCTATCCAAAACAGTAACTAGAAGTTTCATCATAGAACTATACCGAGAAGGTGTGATCTCGTTGGGAAAGGCGGCGGAGATCCTCGGGTTGAAAAAGATAGAGATGATGGCTCTTCTCAAGGAAAGGAACATACCTCTTAACTATGATTCTGATGAACTCGAAAAGGACAGAGAGACTTGGAAGAGGCTTGAGTGATGATCATTGTCAGTGATTCAGGCCCATTGATACATCTATCCCGCATAAACCAGATAGAAATTTTGAAGGTATTTTTTAACGAGATCTACATCCCCGAGGCAGTGTATCAAGAATTGACTTCGAGCGAAGAAGACCTACCCGGGAGTAAAGAGATAAAAACTTCTAGCTGGATAAAAAAGAAAGAAGTAAAAAAAGATACAGCAAAAGAGTTCCTGATGGAGTACCTAGATGAGGGTGAGAGCGAAGCGATACTGTTGGCAAAAGATCTAGATGCGGACCTTTTACTCATCGACGACCTTTCGGGGAGAAGAACAGCACGTACACATGGAATCAAGGTCATGGGAACATTAGGACTCTTAGACCGAGCTTCAGACGAGAACAAGATACAAAACCTAGAAAAAATAATGATCGAATTGAGGGAAAAAGGATTTTGGATGGATGATGAACTATTTGAGAAGTTGATACACGGATAAATAATTTATTTTATATAATTAAACCTGATCAGACCTTCGAGGGATCTCACCCTTCCACACCCACCATCTATCATAATTACACCGCCTCCTCCCTTAGTGGGATTTAAGATGTTTTCATCTGAAAAATAAAAATGGGTTTTGACAAGGTTTTCCACTTGTCATTTTTTCGGATATGATTGATCAGCCCTGTTATCTTGAGCAGCTTTGTGCTCAGATTTATTCGGATTTTTTATATCAGAACGTTGATCATTAGGGCTTCTCTCCTCATCTAGCCCCCTCATTATCACCTATTTTATCTCGATGTATTTACATGAAATGCTAGATATAGGTCACAAGAAAAAAATCGGGGATCACTAAGGAAAGCTTGAATCGTAAAAATGTTTGACACAAAAACTTAAATAAAACATAACAACATGCTATAATTGTGATAAATTCACAAATTACAGAAATTAATAACAAATGAGGGAAAACATGTTGATAGAATTTAGTGTTGAAAACTTTAAATCTTTGAAGGAGAAACAGACCTTGAGCATGGAATCAGCCAACAATATACATGATCTAGACTACAATCTGATCGATTTCAAAGATCGAGCGGATAAAGATTATCTTCTTTTGAAGACTGCGGCATTATACGGTGCTAACTCTTCTGGAAAAAGCAATGTATTAGATGCCTTGATGAGGCTAAAAAAGTTGGTGAAAAGTTCTCACAATAATCAAAAAGGGGATGAACTACCTCATGAACCCTTCCAGTTCGATAAAGGATGTGTTAACACTCCAACAATATTCGATATAACCTTCATCCATGACGGCATAAAATACAACTACGGCGTATCTTACACCGAAAAAAAAGTAACGGAAGAATATCTGTATTATTACCCTAAAGGAAGAAAATCACAGATATTCGAAAGACAAAACACCGACGAGTTCAAGTTCAACAAAGATAAGGAAGAACAGCAGATCATAAAAGAGAGAACACGTAAGAACGTTCTATACCTTTCAAGTTCAACCCAATTCAACTACGACAAAACCTCGAAAGTTTTTGATTGGTTCGACAAGACATTGAACGGGATCGGACCTAAAGAGAGTCCTCATCTCACGGAATTTACTTTCAAAAAACTTGATAACAACGAAACCTTCAAAAAAAGGATCAAAAAAGCATTGAATGTGGCTGATTTTGGTATATCAGATATAAAAGGATATATCAAAACAGTCCCCATAGAAAAGATAAAGGATTTACCGCCCGAGATCAAAAAATTGGGCATTTCAGATGGGGAATTGAAAACTATGGAGATCCAAACAGTACACGAGTTAGAAGATGTTGAGGGAATTTTACCCTTTTTCTTGGAATCAGAAGGTACGAAGCGTTTTTTCTCATTGATAGGACCTATAATCACTGCTTTAGAAAACGGAGACGTTCTAGTGTTAGACGAGTTAGATACAAAACTCCATCATTCACTTAACAAATTTATAGTCGAACTTTTCCACGATCCTGAAGAAAACCCTAACGGAGCTCAACTCATATTCACTACCCATAACACTAACCTTTTAGACCAAGACCTATTCCGAAGAGATCAGATCTGGTTAACAGAGATGGACCCAAAAACAGGTTCCACCGACCTTTACTCTCTGATAGAATTCAGCCCTAGAAAAGATAAAGATATAGAGAAAGGATACCTGGTGGGAAGATATGGGGCGATCCCCTTCATAGGAGATAAAAAGATCCTCAAAGAAGGGGGTTGAAATACCATGACTAGACTGGTCGATCTTAGAGAACCCAGGAGTGTACTAGTTATCGTCTCTGAAGGCGAAAAAACTGAAAAAAAGTATTTTGGTAATTATCGTAAAAGAGGCTGTGGACTTATGATAGAGACTCCGAACACATCCAAAACCGATCCTGAAGGACTCGTAAATTATGCAAAAAGGCAGATATATAAACACGGGATCGAACCGGATGAAGACGATGAAGTTTGGTGTGTTTTCGATGTGGACGAGAACGAAGATAGTATACAAAGAGCTGTAGAAAAGGCTAAAAAAAGTGGTATCAACATTGCTCTTTCCAAGCCTTGTTTAGAGATATGGTTCTTACTGCATTTTGAACTACGACAGACAAAATTGAGCTGCAGCGATACCGTCGAAAATCTGAAAAAATATCTTACTGACTACTCGAAAAATGAAGATATTTTTTACGA
>JAFDTG010000074.1 GCA_019594235.1 Candidatus Saliniplasma halalkaliphilum
ATATCCTCTCTATACCAAGAATCATAACTTAATTTCATATATCGCTCCTAACATACCCAAACCGTTATTTGTATTTTATCATGTATTGATCCTATTTGGTGTATTCACATCTGGCTTAAGATGTAACGGACGAGTTCCACCGTGATCTAGGCAGATCTAAACACAGGGGAAATTATTTAACTCTATATTTCATAGAAAGTCTTGGTGAAAGAGATGGAAAGTACACAAGAAGCAACGGACATGAAAATAAATTCCGAAGATGAGTTCCATAAGATATTACAAGGTATGTACTGTGTCGAAGAATGTTTTGAGGGGATGCATTCTTGGGTGGGTAGTGTCCTATCTGAAGAATATTAAGAACTCTTGACCATCCTCGCAGATGATTCAAATGAACATAGAAAAAGATTGGATACGTTGATCTCTAAAATAGATGGTTTCGAACTAAAAGAAAAAAGGGAAAACAAATTAGATTTTAAAGAAGATTTGGACGACAAAGCGATACTGAACCTCATCCTCGAAAACGATCACTCCGCACTTTATAACTATTCTATCTTAAAAATAAAGGTCGATAAAGAATTCCTATCTAAGATCATGGACGAGGAGGATATACCGGATTACTATGAAACTCTAGATATCATCATAGAGGACGAACTAAAACATATAAAAATGCTTAGAACAGCACTGGAATAGAAGGGTTTCACTTTGATGATCTTTTGAAAGCTCTTTCCATCTCATCGAGAGATAACAATTGTACATCATCGGTTTTATCGGCGTAGCTCTTTAACTCATCGGTAAATCCGGACCTTGAGAACAGATAAAAGTTCTCTTTTCTTTTCTCATTTTTCCACTGTACCTTTTCGGTTTTTTCGATCAAATCTTCCAGGTGTTTCAATCCTACTTTGTTATTGGACCATTTACACTCCCCGAAAAGGATCTTGTTTTCCTTCTCGTTCAAGCCGATTATATCTATTTCATCTTCTTTGTACCACCAACGCCCTAACTTTTGATAGTCGCCCGATGAGTTCAGGAGCTGTCTGCAAACATCTTCGAATACCGTGCCAAGATATCTATTAAAATAATTTTCGAAATCGCTTACCGCTCCTTCATTCTGCCAGTTTTCAATCTCTGTAAAATAAGGCGAGACGAATCTGAACCAGAAGTTGAAATAGTTATCCTTTATCTTGTAAATCCCTCTCTTTCGCCTGCTGTCTAGCATCGATATTTCCTTTTCCACGAATCCTAGATCTGCCAGTATGTTTAGGTAGGAGGAAACGTTTTTTGCTTCCATATAACTGTGATTGGCGATATCGGTGGTCCGTGTGTGTCCGAAGGATATAGCTTCCAATATATGGTAATATGTTTCCGGTTCCCTCAATTCTTCCTCTAAAAGCATCTTCGGTTCTCTGAATAAAAATGCGTCCGGGCTGAACAGATTTTGTTTTATCTCCCGGTTTACGTTCTTGCCTTTGAAGAATTCGAGATATTTGGGTATGGAATCTGCGACACCGAATATCTTGACGATATCTTCCATATCCGCATCGTGGAACCATTCAAGAAGCGATGAAAACCTCAATGGTTGAAGGTTTAACTGAGCGGTTGTTCTCCCGTATAACGGCGATCGGTGGCTTAAAATGCTTTTCTTCATCATCGATACGGCTGAACCCGATAAGATCAAGGTCAAATCATTATCACTCAATATCTCATCCACGATCCCTTGGAATTCACCGATGATATCCTTGTTCTTTGCCAGATAAGAAAATTCGTCTATGATGATGATTATTTTTTCTTTTTTAACGAGGTACTCGAAACAATCTCTGAAACTTTTAAAATTCGGCGTTGGAATGTTGAAAAATTCCCCTATTATCCTGTTGAATTTATCACGATTATATTCCCACTTTCTCTCTTCACACATGAGGAATATACATTTTTTATCTTTAGAAAATTCCTGCAGCAATCTGGTTTTTCCCACTCTTCTTCTACCGGTGATCACGATGAATTCGAATCCTTCTCTCGCGTGGTGGTTTTTCAACGAGGAGAGTTCATTTTTCCTGTTAACGAAGGTTTTTCGAACCATGATTATATAATCGTAATCCGTATTGTTAAACTTTTCGGTTGTGTTATCCTGTAATTATTCCGTATTGTTATTACTGGGTTACAGCTAGATTATATTGGTTAAAACTTTTCATCGGAATCATGATGCTATTCTTTCAAACCAGACAATCGTTTGGATCACCGTATCCGATGGTGTTCAAACCTCCTCCTTCCTTTCCCATCATCGACAGTGAATCCATCACAAAATTGCCCACAGCGGTGAGCATGGATGCGAAGATATCCGGGTCCAGTTCCGAAGTTTGTCGCTCCGATCTATCTACCAATAACCCGTCGGAATCGATCAGATATATGGATATAACCCTCGGTGGTGGCTGTCCCGCCACGAGATGAAACAAGCCCGAATTACTGAGGGCTTCCCGTACGGACGACATATCTCTCCAGGGTACACAATAGCAAAAGAATATCTTTGAAGTATACGATCATTTTAGCGTGTCAAAGATTATGTCAAACACCATATATGCTGTAAAACTTATATGTTGTAAAACTTATTATCTGTTCATGGATCTAACGGGAGGATTTCCCGATTATACCCAGCGATTAGGTCACATCTTATTCCAGAGATATGGTAAGGAGAGGATATCCCTGGAAAGGCTAGAAGAGGGCTACAAAGAGATGCTGGATGAGCTCCAGATGGAATTCAAGGAGACGCTGAGTAGATTTAATCTGAAATCCGGGACTTACGGGGATATCATCCTCTCTCTGGCTTATCATAAAAGGGCATCGGATGTAGCACGAGACGTGAATATGCCTCTCTCAGCACTCCCCGGTTATATGGATTATCTGATGAGGGTGGGGATGGTAGAGAAGGAAAAACGGGGAATTTACCGATTGTCGGATCCAGTGTTCAATGATTGGGTAAAACGGATGCAAGTGATCCTACACAGCTAAATATCCTAGTCGATAAATTGGTCGAACATGTTACAGAACTGCACGCTAAAATGATTTTAAATACCCCTTTAGATAATTACGGTCTATGGCGAGTAACAGGTTCATACCGTTAACCCAGGGCAATATAAAGGACATAGTATGCTGTCCCGGTGGAACGGATATCGCGGATAAAGAGATGAAAGGGGATATTTACAAAACAGTCTCGTGGAGGAAGGAGATGATGGATAAAGGGATGGAAGGGATCGTTCATTATCGTGATGGTATCCCAGCCGGTTTCGTAGAGTACATGCCGTCGGAAACCGCTCCAATGCCTATCATCGCCCCGGGTGCATGTACGCTCATGTGCTTTCACTGGAAGGTTCTCAGTGATAATGGGCATCTGGAAGAGGAGTTTTTTATGCTTGAAAAAACCATAGAAAAAGTCGAAGATCGATTCACCGGGATGGCGGTTTTAGCTTACGATCACCCATCTCACTTTCCCATAAGTATGATGGAACGTTTGGGATTTAACACAGTGGAGACTCAGGACTACCTTCATCTGATGTGGAAACCCTTCAAAGAAGTTAAAGATAAACCGAGATTTACCAAAGAAGTTTATTTCCCAGAAACCCCGGCTTCCGAAGATCAAGTGATAATCGAGCAGGGATACAGTCACAGATGTGCATACAGCATCCATAATGCAAATAGAATTCAAGATATGATCAACAACGATATCGATTCGGAGAAAATAACACATCTACTTCACACCGTAGACACAAGAAAAGATGCCTTAAAGTATTCGGTCTCACCGTGGAATTGGGACTGGCTCTACATAAACGGCGCCCGTTTTGAGATGATCAACGTCACCACAGAACAACTAAAAAACGATATTTTAGAAAGACTCTAGGTTTCTTCCCTCTGGTGCAGTGGAATTCAACCTACACACTAATGAATACCAGGGATACCTTTTCTCCTAAGTATCCACATACCCTTCCACTGGCTATACTTAGATTTCATCTTCTCGACTCCACAATACTATCCCCCTCTTTATATTTTCGTAAAGCGTTTTGTTCTCTTTTTTGAATACTGTAAAATCTTCCGATTTCACTATGATCGGAGAAATCATTTCGGATCCTCTGATCCTTTCTTTTACATCATCCGGGCTGCTTGTTTTTATAAATAAGTCGATGTCGCTCTTTTTCGTGTTGGTTCCTTCGGAAGCACTCCCGAATAACACGATCTTATCAGATATATCTTTTATTTTGTTGACTATGTTATATAAGTTCAAAACATTGTCGAATACCTTGAATTGTTTTATCACCGAATTGTTCATGTTTACCGAGTAAAAAGTTTGTCTACCCACGACCCCTCTTGCAAGCATCTTTTCTCGTTCCAGCTCTTTCAATATATTGCTAGCGGTAGATGGGCTGACGTCCGAACGCCTGGCGATCTCTCTTACGTGCAGATGTCCATTCGGGTCGGCGGATAGTACCTGCAGGATCTTGTATGTGGATTTTGACCACATGTTTAATTTATCGAACATATGTTCTCTTATACGAACATTTGTTTATATAATTTGTGCTTTTGTGTTCGCTCGGGATCCGGTGAAAATTGATGAAAATAAAAGAGAACGAAGCGGTGAATCTAGGAAAAATATCTTTATGAACGGCGTATGGTAAATGATGGAAAAAATTTGTTGATATTGGTGGAAGTTAAAAAGAAAGTTATTCCCAAACCCCCGTCAACTTCAGTCTGCTCTCAAATATATTCACGTTTGAAGTAGGACGATAGAAAACTTCGCATAAACAAGAGTTTGATAGTGATATCTCCAATAATAAAGAAAACGGGGGAGAAACAGGCGAAGTTAGGGTTATTAAAAGTCATGAAAAATGAAACAAGCCAAAGTGAAAAGTGGACCATGACAAATGTTATTAAGAGATCAAAAGTAAAAGGCCTGATGAACCTATTTTCTTCTATAATCCATTGAAGGAAAAGGCCTATTCCTAAAATAAGATAAGATAAAATATATATTATAAAGATAGATCCAATCCCTGTCAAGAACCAATATTGAGATAAAGATTTAGAAATTGAAAAAGAAATTGAAGATATCCAAGTCAAAGAGGACATTACTAATGATGAAAAAAATAAGATGAATATGATATGAGGGAATGAATGAGATCTTCTTAATTTTCTAAGAGTTTTAGATTCTCTCCACCATTCCTTTAGCTTTTTTATATCCGGTGTTTCTGTCCCCCTTTTTATTTCTATCATAACATATAGCATCCCAGAAAGTAGAGGTATAGAAAAAGCAATTCCTAATATGATCAACCAAGCGACCATATGAGTTAAAAGAGGGCTACTATCTATCGATTCTTGAATCGTTGAGATTTTAACCAACGCAGTCCAACAGCCTATTTGATAAACAAAAAAGAATATAAACCAATTTATGATCGGGTTGCCTTCCTTCTTTCTTATGCTCTTTTTAATTTCATAATTTAAAAGGGCCAATACAAAACCAGTTCCTACAACGAGGATCAATATGATTTCAAAAAAACCATCGGGGTGTGGAAGAACCCGAAAAACCAAGTCAGTATGAATACAACCAAAATTGCCAGTAAAATAAAGGTAAGCAACTTTGAATTTTTTTCACTGATCCTCGGCAACATCTGTCTTTAAGTAGATAATTAAACAATATTTAATTTTTGTTGACCTTCTTTATTGGTTGTGTTATTCTGTAATTATTTCGTTCTGTTTATTGGAGATCAAGGTCGGGGGGGATGACTGGAAATATGAGAAAATATCTTTATGATCTGCGGCTGTTTTCATTATGAACAACATCATCTATGTTAAAGTCCGCCGATGTAATATCTAATAGTCCTTTTGATATATAGACTTACTGGCTGTACTCTTTTGGGGTGGAGGAGGGTGGGGGGTCGAAAACGTATTCGCCGATGAAATTTTAAGATCTTTTTAGATCGTTTAGGATGTTATCTCGGAAGGTTATTATTTGATGCCCTAATAAGGAGTTAAGAAAAAGTGTGTAGATTAGAGGTGGTTTAGATTGGAAGAGAGCCTTAAAAAAGGAGACTTAGTATTTACTGAATTCATGTACAACAAGTACTATCTGGTTTTATTCGTTTTATGTTGACTCTATACGTGTATTATGTTATCATTTAAATTTATCTGCAAAATTCATTAAATTTTTCAACCCCTAACACATACCCAGCCTCTCAACACGTTAAGATATCTCAAAGCCTTGTTGTGATAAACGTTTAACGACCTCTTTTTTAACGTCTTCGTACACGGGGGGATCGACCAACAGCACCTCTAGGTCCTGTTCCCATTCCTCTTTGGATATCCCTATAAAGACCTCACCTGTCCTGCCCACGACCTCCATCTTTTCAAGGAACAATCCCTTGTTCACCGGTGTACCCTGTTTCAGCAAGAACCAAACATCGTAGAGGTCTCTTCCCTTAGATCTGGAACTCAAGGCGCGCAATTTTTCCGCAAAGACCTCCTCCTTTTGAAGGCCAAAAGCAGAAATTACCCTGACCTCGGGATATTCAAAAAATAGTCTTATCCATTCAGGTTCTAAAAAAACATCTTCTCTTTTCGATATCTCTATGTTGATGCTGCCCATGGATTTTTCAGAACCACTGTAAAGAGGGCCTCGATATCTCAATCTTCCGTTGAAAGATATATCTTTATCCTCCACCTTATCGACGGCAGCTTCTACACCGTAAGACATCAGATCGTCTGCAGCCGCATTCATGATCTCATCTATCTTAGCTTCACCGTAAACCGTAAAATCCAGATCTTCCGAAAATCTGTCCAAACCGAAGGCGTGTTTCAGGTATGTTCCACCCTTGAAAACCAGGTAACCGTCTCTGCGATAAAGCTCATTCAAGAACAGGGATTGGATATAATCCTGTTCAAGTATACGTTTCGGAATTGTCGTTAACAATTCCAAAGGTCGATGGAATTGCCAAGCAATTCCAGTAGATGCAGCGGCAATTCTTTCCGATGGATCTCTCTCAATTGGCTTCTTGTTATCATCTTACATCCCTCTTAACATACAACTTCCACTCCGAATTCAACACGGATCCCTTTTGCTTGGGGTCGAGTTTTGTGTAGGTGTCGATGAGTTCCTTCAGTTCTTCCTTATGGAACTCTATATCTTTTTCTTCCAACAGATATCCCAAACGGGAGGCCACTGCGGAACTTCCGGTCGATTCACAGTACTCTATGAGCCTATCCGTATCCAGATCATCCCCCATATATTTCAACCGTCTTACATCGCTTTCTGGAGTGCTTTACACTACCATAAAATGACAGATCAAGTTCCACGGACGGTGTTCCTTGTTACCACAAAGAGAAAAAAGCCTTTACGACTTCAGGGGCAGAATATCAAGTACGTCACCGTAAAAAAATCCATGTTATTCGGGTACGAGAGATATGATAAGGTGGTGGTTTCCGATATGGAGAAGACCGTGATAGACTGTTTAAGGCATCCGGAGTACTCCGGCGGTATATCTCAGATACAGGATGCCATTGGGGATGATCTGGATACGGATAGGCTCATAGAGTACTGTGAATCGACCGGAAGTTCCGCAGTGGCCTCCCGTTTGGG
>JAFDTG010000107.1 GCA_019594235.1 Candidatus Saliniplasma halalkaliphilum
ATAAGACTATATGTGGAAGCATTGAAAAATGCAACCATACTTCCTGAGACCAATAATGCTGGAATTGTAGTTCCGATGATCCATAGGGAGAGATTTATGATAGACCACTGGAAGTATAAAGTTTTGAAGTGTTCTCTAGCGGGGCCGAAAAGACGAAGGACCTCTATCAATCGTTCTATAGCTTTCTCTCCTTCTTCGTTGAAGTCATCGCTGTAACGGTGTTGTATCCGTCTTGCAGTGAAGATCTTCCAGGAGTAATTGAAGTTGAGTGCTGAAGAGATCACATCAAACGTACCAAATTGTGCATCGTCTAGACCATCCGCTACTCGATCTGCGTTCCCGATCAGACTTTCCGTTAGATCCTCGATCTCTTCTTCTAATTCTTCTTTATCTGTACCGACGATAGCTCCCTTTAGATCTTTTGCTCTTTCCTTTGAAATTTGAACGAGAGCTCGGAGGAACTGTGCGGGACGTGATGGACTTACTGGTGCTTGGATAACATCCGCAACATCCTGTCGAAAATCCATCGCCTTCTTCATCCGTTCTCGTTGATCCCCTACCGCACCGAATTCTTGGGAGAGCACCAACTGATTCAGAGTTAGAACTAAGGTTGCTACTGTTATCGTAGCTGTAAGGAAAGCTTGAAATAAAGTATCTACTGAGTCGGTGGTCCGGATCACACCTTCTGCAGGAGAATAAAGATAGCCAACTGAGAGAAAAGTAACGAAAACGATCAACAACAAAATCGCGGTCACAAGCCATCGATCTGCCTCAAGAAAGAACCACAGTTTAAATCGGCTCTGCTTTGCCCGTTCCCGTAATAGGTCACTGGGAGCTTCTCCATCACCCGCCATCTCCCTTTCAAATCCTTTTATTGGTAGGCTATTTAATAATGGAAGAGGAACCTTAAAAAGATTATCCAAATGTCGACTTTGTCAAACATTAATTCTTAAAAGGAGGTCAACATACGGCCATACACCTAAAAGAAATAGACTCGGTTCTCTAAATCTCATCATCCTTTGGATTATTCTTGTATTACATCTTATTCATACAGAACTAAATTCAACGATCCTGGACGGATCTCTGCAGTGAATTTTTCTGTATCTACATCTTCACCGTCCATCTGTATAGGAACATCACGAGGTAACTGTACTGTGATATTATCCTCTACTTTTATCAAGTCTAGATAACCCTTTTCTGTATTTACTGTCTGCCTGATAGAATCGTACAAGAAAGAGAAATATTTCAGTGAGTTCTTCGGTTTGAATATATAACATTCGGCGAAACCAGATCCGGGTTCTGTCTTCGAAATATCTTTGAAGTTGATCTTATCCTGTAATCCCATATTATATATCCCAACTTCTATGGCTCTAGTCCGGAATGATTCTCCATCCACAGAGATCCCAAAATCATGTGATCTCAACTTGAAAATCTCTATAATACCCCTGAAGTAATAAGCTCCCTTTCCTAGAAATTTTTTTGATATTGAAGTGGTTTTTTTCATGACTGTAGAACTCAGTCCTATCGTTATCGAGTATAAAATATATCGATCTTTCAGTTTCAGTGTATCTATCCTCTTTACTTCGAATCTATCTTCACCGATCTTTTTAATGTTCTCTTCATGATCATCGTTTATACCCATGATACGAGCAATCGTGTTCGATGTACCCATAGGTATCACAGCCATCTTGGCTTCGGTCTCAGCAATATGATTACCGACCATTGAAAGTGTACCATCCCCTCCTGCTACTATGAAGAGTTCATATCCGTTCTTTGAGGCCTGCTCAACTTCCTTATCGATCTTATCTGGATCTGAATAGAAAACATAGTTGATCTCTTCCACATCTAGATATTTTTCAGCCAATTCTTTAAGTAGTTCAGGTTTGGAATTACTGCTCCCTTTATTGCAAACCAGACACACCCTCCTCATAGGATATAATCACCCATAATCAATTTAAAGTTATGCATTTTCATCCACTATCAATAAAAAAATAAATGTTTTTTAGGAAGGATCAATATCCATCCTATTCCCTAGCGGCTAGTTTCACATCTCAAATGATGCATTTTCCATCTGTAACTCGTCGTCTCTTTCCTACTTTCCTAAACTGAGTGCTCCAGTTAATATCAGCACTATGATCGCAATTACCACTGCCCATAGGAGTCCAAACATCCACCAGCCGATGAGGAATGCTACTACAGATAGCAGCGATATTCCACCCCATTGCATAGTTGCCATTTTTTTTCACCTCCATTTCAGCGATTAAAAAGGCCCTCCAAGAGTAGGAAGGATCATTCCCACCAGCAAGGCCACGATCCAGACAACTACTGCTGTTATTATCGCCTTTAACCAACCCATATTGTAAAGGCTTGCTATCGCGATCGTCCAAACTATACCCGCTAATATGGCCACGATCATCCCTTCGCCCAAGAAAAAGGATGCCAAGGCATATATTATTGCGCCAGTCAGAGCAGCCATTATCGCAGTTCCTATACCCTCTTTTTCTCCGAACGCCTTCGTTACCACATATATGATGATCGTTGAGATGATCAGTGCTATCAGGAAGTAAATTATGGCTGACATCAGATCGTTAGTCATGTTAACTACCACTCCCTTTAACTATCAGATGATCTTTCATTTTCACACCTCACTATATCTTAGTTCGACGTATTAATGATGTTAACCTGAAGATATAATTATACTTCAAAATCATAAACAAATCAGTGAAGATTTTGATACAATTTTTCAAGACGATTAGAAATGTACAAAAAAATAGGCTACAGGCGAACTTGCAGAGCTAAGAATACCACGTACACAAGGATAGATAATTTATTTTTTATAATTGATCATAAGCAGACCTTAGATCGATTGAAATTAATCACGGCAGGATGAATTTTCCCGGACATTTATAGTACAAATCATACCTTTGAAGAATTTTAATCCCTCCTAAAACATCTTAAAATATATACCTCATCGTCCCTCCACCTTTCCCACCGACTTCCATCTATTCTTCATAAAAATAAGCAGTTTCTTTTGGAATGAAACATTCCTCTATTTTCGGAATCACAGGTTCCGAAATAACCAGCCGAATTTTGCACGCAAAAGGTAGCGGGTAACAATCATCCCTCGTGATCAGAAACTCAAGAAAAAAACTTTAAATCCCAATACTAATATATGATTAGAGAGGGTGAGGGAATGAAAGAAGTATTAGAAGCATTATCTTCCAGTTTGTCTAGACCGAGTGGTATAAGAAAGGACGTTTTAACTCTTCTAAAATCCGCTAAAGTAAAAGCTGGAAAGGAAGTTTTCTTTTATGGGTCCTGCGACATTACAAATAGATGTAACCTTGATTGTAAACACTGTTATTGGCGGAAAAATTTTGCTGAGGAGGAGGAACTCTCCAAGGAGCAATTTGAACGGGTTATCGAAGAAAATTTCATAGACAACAATATCATCGAGGTCGCTTTGACCGGCGGTGAGCCTTTACTCCGCCCGGAGATAATAGAACTTTTTGATGAGAAAGGAGTGAATTTTGATATCGTTACTAACGGGACTCTCCC
>JAFDTG010000059.1 GCA_019594235.1 Candidatus Saliniplasma halalkaliphilum
GAATCTGAAGAAAGTATTAAAAAGATCTCAAAACCTGGAAAGGGCGAAGAAGGAAGGATCATCAAAGTCGCCGGTCCGGTGGTTCAGGCCGATAACCTACGTGGGGCTGAGATGTATGAGGTTGTGAAAGTTGGTGAAGAAGGTCTTATTGGAGAGATAATTGAGTTGGAAGAGGATGTTGCAACAATACAAGTTTACGAGGAAACCGGCGGTGTAAAACCCGGTGAGAAAGTTGTAAGAACCGGAGAACCACTATCCGTAGAACTCGGTCCTGGCTTGATTACGGAGATATACGACGGTATCCAGAGACCTTTGGATATGATCAAAGAGAAAACTGGGGATTTTATCAAAAGAGGTGTTGACGTTTCACCTCTAGAGCACGATAAAAAGTGGGAGTTTAAACCATCGGTCGATAAAGGAGATGAAGTCTCAACAGGGGATATCTTAGGCACGGTTCAGGAGACTCAAGTAGTTGAACACAGGGTTATGGTGCCTCATGGACAAGAAGGAACTGTTAAGAAGATCGTACAAGAGGGTGAATACACACTAGATGACACGATTGCAGTTCTAGAAAATGATGGTAAAGAGTATGATATTACCATGGTCCAAAGATGGCCGGTAAGGATAGGGAGACCTATCGAGGACAAAAAAGCACCTGGGGAACTACTGATCACAGGTCAGAGAGTATTGGACACATTCTTCCCACTGGCAAAAGGTGGAACAGCAGCTATACCAGGGGGATTCGGGACTGGAAAATGTGTGACTGGAGATACTCCTGTTCTGTTGGGTGACGGATCTAAGACGCCGATAAAAGATATATACAAGGAGTACAAAGAAAACGGAGAGAAAAAATCGGTTGAAAATGACCATGAAGAATTGATCGAATTGGACCGTCCCATCGATATTTTATCCATGGATGGTGGGGAGATAGTTAAAAAGAAAGCTACATATCTTTACAAAGGAAAAACCGATAAAACGGTCATCGTCAAAACTAAATCAGGTAGAGAGGTCGAACTAACCCCTATCCATAAGCTGTTCGTACTCACACCTGAAATGGAGATTGTTGAAAAACCCGCCGGTGAGATAAATGAAGGGGATACTCTTTTAGCTCCAAGAAAACTTGATTTATCTGGGGAGAATGAAAGACAGAAGTTAGATATAAAAGAAATACTCCCGGAAAAGAGGGTCTATGGTAAGGATTTCGAAAAGGTTGTTGAAGTTATTAAAGAGTTGGAACACAAATTCGAAGATAGAAATGCATTAGCGGAGAGATTACAGATAAGCCCAGTAAAGCTTACGGGATATGCTCTTGGAAAAAATCGACCGAAGGTGAAATTAGCTTATAAAATATTTAGAGAAGCTGATGTGGAATACGAAGTAAGCAATGTTAAGGCTGAAAGAAGGTCTACTCCAATAAAGGTACCTACCGAGATGAACGAGGATTTCGCTGAACTTCTAGGACTTCTTCTCGGTGATGGTTCCCTAAAACCTACCTCAGTTCATTTCTACAATAACGATGATGAACTTCTTTCTAGAGTTGAATATCTGATCCATGAACTTTTTGGATTAGAAGCTCAAAGAGAATATGCAAATACGGTAAATTCCGTTAAAGTAAACTGCAAAGCTCTGAGAGACCTGTTAATAAAATTAGGGTTCCCGGAAAGAGATAAATCCAAAACGTGTCACATTCCGAAAAAAGTTCTAAAAAGTGATGAAAATGTCTTAGCGACTTTCATCAGGGGTTACTATTTAGCAGATGGTAGTTTTAGTCGATACGAAGCTGAGATTAGCACCTCTAGTGAGAGGATGGCAAGCGACCTGACATATGCCCTAACTAGGATTGGAACGGCTCCTAGACTCGGTTCTAGAGACACGAGAGTTAACACAAGTTACAGGATAAGGATTTCCGGCGAAGAGTTAGAAAATTTCTATGAAAAAACCGCTATTGAACATCCTAAATATGAGTGTATACAAGATTATCTGATTAAAGATATAAGTCACTTCAAAGGAGTCGATTCAGTAAGGATATCACCCGATATGGTGAGAGAAAAGTTCGAGAACAGCGGGATCACAAGGAAGGAATTCAAAGAAAATGGTATCAAGATAGCAAATTATACAACCCAAAAGGAAAGGATGAGTGTACCTATCTTGAGAAGGTTCTCAAATATAACTAGTGACGACAATTTGGTTAAAATCGCTCATAACCATTTGAGTCATTTCTTACCTGACCCCGTTGAATCTATCGGGGTAAATGAAGAAACGAAGGACGTTTATGACCTAACCGTACCGGGCACTCACAATTTTGTGGGAGGTAATGCACCGATGGTCCTTCACAATACCGTCATCCAGCACCAGTTGGCTAAATGGTCCGATGCCGATATCGTTGTTTATGTAGGATGTGGTGAGAGAGGTAACGAGATGACAGAGGTTTTGAGAGATTTCCCTGAACTGGAAGATCCAAGAACTGGAAAACCGCTGATGAAAAGGACTATTTTGATAGCGAACACTAGTAACATGCCGGTGGCTGCGAGAGAAGCCTCGGTTTATTCCGGTATCACACTTGCAGAGTATTACAGGGATATGGGTTACAATGTAGCTCTCATGGCGGATTCCACATCGCGTTGGGCGGAGGCACTCAGAGAGATATCAGGAAGATTGGAAGAGATGCCCGGTGAAGAAGGATATCCTGCATATCTAGCATCAGAACTTGCAGCTTTCTACGAAAGGGCAGGTATCTGTGAACTCCACGGTGGCCGAGAAGGTTCAGTTTCTGTGATCGGTGCGGTTAGTCCCTCAGGTGGTGACTTCTCCGAACCTGTTACTCAGAACACCCTGCGTATAGCTCAGGTATTCTGGGCCTTGGATACCGAACTTAGAAACAAAAGACATTTCCCAGCTATCAACTGGTTGAAATCTTATTCTCTTTATCTCGATCAAGTTGCAGAATGGTGGGGCGATAGTGTCAATGAAAACTGGCATACACTGAGAAGAGAAGGTATGAAACTATTGGAGAAGGAGGACGAATTACAGGAGATCGTCCAACTTGTTGGTCCAGACGCTTTACCGAAGTCCGACCAGTTCGCTCTACAAGCTGCAAGGATTCTGAGAGAGGACTTCCTGCAGCAGAACGCTTTCCACGATGTGGATACATTCTGTGAACCTGAAAAACAGTTCAGGATGCTTCAGATAATGATGGAATTCTATGATAGAGGTATGGACGCTCTAGAAGAGGGAGTTACTGTTGAAGCTTTATCGGAAATGGAAATACTTGAAAAGATCAGCAGGATGTCAAATATCCCCTCTGAAAAGTGGGATGAGAAGTTTGGTGACATAGAGATGGAAATGAACAAAGAATTTGATGATTTGATGGAGGGATAATCATGGTCGATGAGATATCTAAAAGGACTGAATATCGTAATGTTGTGGAAGTATCTGGACCTCTCATGGTCGTTGAGGGTATCAGTGATGTAGCTTACAACGAAATAGCAAAGATCAAACTTCCGAGCGGTGAGGAAAGATTGGGTCAGGTATTGGAAGCCCAATCTAACAGAGCGATCATACAGGTTTTTGCCGGTACTAGAGGTCTCGATACGGATCAGACCTCTGTTCAGTTTACCGGTGAGGTCATGAAATTCGGTGTTTCTAGAGAATTGCTAGGTAGGGTTTTCAACGGTATCGGGGAACCTATCGATGATAGTCCTGATATCATCCCTGAAGAACGAAGAGATATAAATGGAGACCCGATCAATCCATCGGCAAGAGAGTTCCCTCGAGAGTTCATTCAGACTGGACTTTCAACCATAGATGGTATGTTCACACTAGTAAGAGGTCAGAAACTCCCGATGTTCAGTGCCAGTGGTCTTCCACACAATAACGTGGCGGCACAGATCGCAAGGCAAGCTAAAGTTTTAGGTGAAGAAGAAGAGTTCGCTGTTGTTTTCTGTGCAATGGGTATCACATCTGAAGAAGCGAATTTCTTTATCAACGATTTTGAAAGAACCGGTGCTTTGGAAAGAGCGGTTTTATTTTTAAACCTTGCCGACGATCCAGCAATTGAAAGAACCATCATCCCAAGGTTGGCTTTGACCGCTGCTGAGTACCTTGCATTCGACGAAGGTATGCAGGTTTTGGTTATTTTAAGTGATATGACAAATTACTGTGAAGCTCTAAGAGAGATAGCCGCTGCTAGAGAAGAGGTACCTGGTAGACGGGGTTATCCCGGTTATCTTTACACCGATTTAGCTAGTATTTATGAAAGAGCAGGTCGTATATTGAATAAAGAGGGATCAATCACAATGATCCCGATCCTCACTATGCCGGATGACGATATCACCCATCCTATTCCTGATTTAACCGGGTATATCACAGAAGGACAGATCGTTTTCTCAAGAGAACTACATAGAAAAGGTATCCGTCCACCGATCACACCCGATGGTTCATTATCTAGGTTGATGCAGCAGGGTATCGGAGAAGAGAGAACAAGGGAAGATCACTCCGACGTTAGTAACCAACTTTATGCTGCCTACGCAGAGGGTAGGGAACTTAGAGACCTAGTCGCAGTTGTTGGAGAAGAAGCTCTCAGTGATAGAGATAGGACATATCTAGAATTTGCAGAAGAGTTCGAAGAGAGGTTCATCGGACAAGGTGGAGATGAGGATAGAACAATAGATGAGACTCTAGATTTAGCATGGGATTTACTAACTATAATTCCAAAGAGAGATCTGAAAAGGATCGAAGAGAAATTCATCGAGAAGTATTGTCCTGAATAGAGCAGTTAGGTTGACAGTTCTTGACCCAATCAACGGGTCAATTGATCACCAAGTCAGTTGGAATTCTATATGATCTTCACCTTCGACGGGACATGCAGTGTGTTCGATCACACCGTCTAATCCAAGCATCTCTAGATCTTTTTCCAGACTGCCTTGGAAGTAATTGCAAACGTGTTTATTAGCTGGAAATCCATGATACCTGATAGAAGCTTTTCCATCTTCTTCATCCCATCCAGCTAGTTCTATACCTCCAAAATTATAGACTTTGCCCCAATTATCTTCGGCTTTTTCTATAAGTTCTTTTAGACCCTGGGCCACGGTCAAATATTCAAGATGACCTAAACTGCTTGTAATGTGACGCCCGATCTCCCTAGATCTTGGAACCTTTTTCAGATCACTGCCAAAAATGTCTTCTATAGTTTCGAAAAACTGTATAACTATATCATAATCGACCCACTCTTTTTCATTAAAATCTGTTTTGGTAGTGATCGACCTTTCTTTTACTTCATTCATAAACTCTTCAAGACCTATCTTCCCTTTTTTTTCCTCCACATAATCTAATATGTTGATTACATGTGTTCCTTTAACTTTTTTATCCATGGTATCTACGACTTCCCTCTTTTAATCTATATACCCAAAACAATAGTTTATATTTAAAATTCACGCTTATCTTTTCAACATCCTTTTCAATGGTTTACTCAGATGTCTCCTAGCTGAAACAGGGGTTTCGTACCATTTTTCTTCTAATTCTCTTTCAACATTTTCAGTTTCTATATCATCTTCCGATGATTTAGTACTGCATTTTTTACATCTGAAACCAGCGTTTTTTCCAATCGATGACATCCTTGTATTACACTTTGGACAGACTGGATTGCCTATTTTAACTATTTTCTCGTTGAGATGTAGTACCTTCATCTTTTCGATGTTAAGAGTTAATGGGTCCTTCCTGATCCCTCCATACAGCAGTACTTTATCTCCTACGATCAATTTATTAACTATGTCTCTGAAACTTTTGGTTGGTTCATAAGCAGCTGCAGTGATAGAATTTCCTTTACTATCAGAAACGTCGAAGAGAACATGTCCACCTTTGATAGTTCGAGGTTCTTTTGTAACCTTTCCTTGGGTTTTAACAGATATCCACGGTTTAACATCTTTGATCTCAGCGGGTTGTATATGTTCATCAGTCCCCTGGTTTGTGAAGAATGTGATCCAGCTTTCTGGTTTTTCGATGTTAATTATTTCTAATGCCTTTTTTAGTTCCTCAGGGTTGTCACCTCTAACACCGTAAAGTACGGGACAGGGAGAATTCGGATCGATCACAGATGCATCCTCATCGTAGTCATAGCTGTCGAAAACACTATTTAAGGACTTATCTAACCCCTTAACCTGCTCTTTGTCGATATTCCTTTTAGTACCCCACTTCCATTGTTCTCTATACGTTATCAACTCATAAGTATGGTCATCCGGCTCCCAAGCAAGGGCTGCTGCAGCACCTATTATCCCTCTTTTCTTTCCGAATCCAGTGTATTTAATATTTTTACTTTCTAAAGTGTCTATCACTTCTTCGAGGGTGACTATATCTTTAACTGTTTTTTCATATAGATATTTAGGCGTTTTTTTTGTACTCACTATCAAACCTGGATCTGTTCTATCATCTTTGAGTTCAGCCCAATTTTTTATAACTTTTTCAGAACGAGTTAGTATATCGACGATTTTTTTGTTGGGAATAGACTCACCGTCATAGATAAATATATCATCTTCAATTTTACCTATGATGTTCTTTTTATTTACCCCCTTACCAAGTTTCAAAACTACTGCTCCGTTACCTCTTGTTTTCCAAGGAACATTGGGGTTTAATCTCACTAATCTAGGATAATCTAAGAGTTCATATTCTTCGAATTCTTTTATTAACTCAGTAGCTAAAAATGTCGTACACATTCCTTCTCTAGAGTCCGTATCATCGACAGCTATGTACATGTTAATTTACTGTATCCTTCCACACTCGGTACATCTAGCCTTTCCACTTCCGATATCTTCTAAATCTCCACTGCATTCCCTACATTGTCTGTTATCGATTTCAGATGATACTACTTCTTCACGATGAGGTATATGGCTGCTGACAAATTGTCTAAGATGGATCGGATCTATACTTCCTACAACTGTGGTATTTGCAACTCTATCTAAGAATTTTTGTCTAGGATCTCCCTCGGTAGCAAGTCCAACTATAACATCTAAAAGTAAAAGAAGTCCATGAACTTTACTGAAATTTCTTATCAAAGCCTCCGAGAGGTCCAAACCACCCATCATTGATTCTACCTCCAGGTCTAATACCATTTTACCCAAAGTTTGTCTTTTCGAATATTCTAAGACACCCGAATAGAACACTTGTACTACTCCAGCCGTGAACGGGAAGATACCGATATACCGTAATCCAAAACCAAGAGTAAACGGTATGAAAATAATGTAAACTACAACGCTAGATAATATGAAATCTATAAGATAAGCAATGACTCTTTTTATCCAGTGCTTTTGTAGTGGTTTATTGCTAGGTAACAAATCAAATCCAGTAACCATTTTATCATCCTTGTTTTAGATTTGCACCCTCAGATTGCCCATCACTCATCACAAAATCAGTTTTGGATTCTTCATCATCGGGTGTAGTATATGATAGATTGACTTATCCTTATATTTTTTCCTTTTAAGGAGTTAAAGATCGTGGTTTGATTACGTGGACCATAACTCATTTTCCTTAAGGATCGGATATTTAAAGAATGAATATACCCCAACTGAAATTACTGCAACGATGCTGATCATCGCTATAAGATCGAAGGATAAAAGATCCCTAGTTATGGATAGTATATCTAATAAACCATAGGATGAGATAAACGTATGGAAAAGTTGCTATCCCTACAGTAGTGGATTAGAGTGCTTTACCGGTTCCGGGAGTTAAAAAATGATGACTCGCAATACCAGTGATTCCGGCGACAAGGAAGGCTATTGGTAGTACATAGAAGATTGATGGGAAATCGCCACCACTTGCTATAAAGAATGCTGTCTCACGAGTTCCAAATTAATGATAAATTTTCTAGCTCCTATATGTTCAACACTCATGACCATGTTGATAAAATTTTTGACTTTCATTATATTTCACCATCTAACGAATGATTTATTACACCCTACAAAATTTATGTGATCAATATGCACCTCTATATATTGGATTATAGGGAATGTGACCCTAAGAAATGTACCGCTAGAAAACTTTTGGATAATGACATGGCTGAAAAAATTTTACATGAACGTGATCTAGGTAAAGGTGGCATCTACCTTACACCGCTGACGGACAAAGCCTTCTCACCTGAAGATAGAGAATACTGTGAAGAAGGGGGTATCCGAGCTTTGGACTGTACCTGGACTGAAGCTGAAGAGAAATTACCAGTTTACGAAAATGCTAGAGCACTGCCTTATCTTGTAGCAGCGAACCCGGTTAATTATGGTAAACCGATGCAGTTGACCACGGTAGAAGCACTTTCAGCCGCACTCTATATTTTAGGAGAAGAAGACCAGGCTAGAGAGATATTATCAAAATTCAACTGGGGGGAACAGTTTTTAAAATTGAATAAAGAACCACTTAATGAATACCAGAAAGCTGAAAACAGTAAAGAGATAGTCGATATACAGATGGAATTTGTTTAATCCTTTTTGGGAAGCATGTTCGGTATTCCATCTTCGATAGGGTAGTCAACATCACATTTTTCACAGTGAAGTGAACCCTCTTCGATCTTATCATTTTCCTGTTCGACATTCAAATCCAATTCACCCTTACATTCGGGGCAGCGTAATATATCCATCAAACTACGTTTCATGTTTAGAATATAAAAAAGGGATTATAACATATTTTCGATTCACGTTTAGAAAATATCGAGTGAATTAGGAATACTATTACTCCTCTTCAAATAGCTAATCTGCGTACGAGTATATCTGTACTCAATATCTGCTTTTTCGTCCTGGAAAGACCAAGGCTTAACGATGAGGAGATCCCCTTCTCTGATCCACATCCTCTTCTTTAATTTACCAGGAATCCGTCCCATCCTTGATTTACCGTCTTCACACATAATATTCACCCGTCCACCGCCGAGCATTTTATCTGCTATAGCGAACATCTGTCCTTGATTCCTTCGAGGGTATGGAACTCTTTGTACTTCTTCCTCGTCGTCGTTCGAACTCACTTTATCACAATTAAGCATATTATGTGGGGTATATAAATCTTCGCTGGGGCGTACAAAATCCATAGGTATATTTCATTCAAACTAAATCGATCATATATGGGTCAAGAATCATCGCTACAGTACTGATAATGGATGCCAATAAAAGAAGAGCTACAAGAGCTTCAACCATAGGATTCAATACTAAGAAAATGACAGTACCTCCAGCCGGTGGATGTTCGATATCTAAAACTACCATAACGAAGATAGCTGCCCCAACTGCTAGAGCTATCGTTGCTGAAAGGGGCAATAATGTCGAATTAAGATGGAAAAATAATAAACCTAGAAGACCACATGCAAGATGTCCACCAAGCACGTTTTTCGGATTCGATGGAGTACTTTCAGGCATTGCAAAAACTATGAATGAAGTGGAACCTATCGCAGCTATCAATATGGGTTCGTCGATCAGTGGAATCATGAACGCACCGTATAAAGCTGCAGCAGCTAGAGCACTTTGTAATAGATAATGTTTCCATGTATATTTGTCAAATTTCCTGTCGATAATGAACTTCATCAAGAGGGTATTTTAGAACTTCCAAATAAGACTTTTCATCGAGGGAAAACATATTTATCAACAGGAGAGTTTA
>JAFDTG010000114.1 GCA_019594235.1 Candidatus Saliniplasma halalkaliphilum
GGCATCACCATCTCAGTAGATTCTGCGCTTGTGAATATTGGAGCATATTCACCTCTTCGGTAGGCCAAAGAGACCAGAAATAAATTGGCGGCGTTCTGCATTATGGCTATGCCCATTATTATTTTTATCAAATTTTTCTTGAAAAGAACGGTAAAAAGGCCTATCATAAAAAGAATCACTACTGTCATGTAAGGTATCGTCATCAAAATCGCTTCCCAATTCAATCTTTCACCTCCTTTTTTTCTGAATTAATAACAAATGTTTCTTTCGACATCATCCAAATTATGAGACTCAAAGCTGCGGTGACTTCTAAACCTACAAATATATTCATTAAAGGAATTGTCCCACCGGTATTGATATATCCTGGATTGATTCCTTCAGGGATAGTCCCACCAAAGACACCACCGGCTCCAGCGAGAAAATTATAGAACATGGTGGTCCCGATACCGAGGAGTGCGATTAAAATGAACAAAGTCAATCCTAAAGCTTCGACAGAAGACAGATCCTTCTCGTGTTCACCCAATGTGCCATAAGCGATTATCAAGAGCGCGGTAGAAGAAGCTATCACTGCTCCACCCTGAAATCCACCTCCTGGCGTCAGATGACCATGAAGGACAAGATAGATCCCAAAAACGATTATGGGTACGATTAAAAAATTCGTAACGGTTCTAACTATCCTAGACATCTTCCAATTCAATCTAGGGACACCTCCTTTGATATAGGTGATAAAATGACGTTAATCATCCTTACCACCCTCTTTTTTGAGTTCTCTCAACACGGTTAAAACACCTGAGACCGCAGCGAATAAAATAGTTGCTTCCCCCAAAGTATCTAGTCCTCGGTAGTCGAACAAAACAGCTGTTACTACATTGTTCACATGGTTATGGGCTTGGCTCCCCTCCTCTTCATCATATAAAAAATAATCATCCATTTCAGTCTCTTCTGGCTCTCCAAACGGCCTCATCTCAATTGCACCCATAGCTAAAAACACAAACAAAATCAAAAGAGCGAGAACAGCTATCGCTTTTCTCAATGGTATCCCTCCTCTCTCTCAGTTGACCTTATAGCAAATATGAATATAGCAGTAGTTAGGGCCGCACCTACGGCTGCTTCAGCAATAGCAACATCTGGTGCTCTAAGTATAAAAAACTGAAGTGACAATAACAAACTACTTGCCCCTAGAGCTATAGCTGCTGAAATAAGATCCCTAAAGATCACAACAGCCAATGCAGTCAAAATCAGACCGATCATTATCAGAATTTGAATTATCTGTAAAAACCCTATCATTTTATTTCACCTCCGATGATTTTGAACTTTCATCCGTACTAACTGGCTCGGTTTGTTGTAGATTCGCCTCTCTTAACTCATCTTTTTCAGTCAAGAACCAAACACTTTCCGCCTGTTCTTGTTTTATACCTACGATGTGAGCGGCTCTCGCTATCGCGTGTGCTCCGGTTGGATTTGTTACTAATAGAGCTACCAACGCCAATAAAGTATGGATAGCCATATTTAGAAACCTTCCTTCTTCTGTTATGACATACAACCTCACACTATGAGCTATAACAGTGAAGGTCATGAAGATAGTTCCAAAGGTCGTGCATTTAGTAGCTGCGTGTAATCTTGTATAAACGTCTGGGAATCTGTGAAGGCCGATAGTTCCGAGTGCATTGAAGACTACTGAAATAATCAAGAAAGAAAAAATTAAAAGGATCGGTAAACTCATTTTATGATCCACCTCCTTCAAGATATTTTGCTATGTAAAGTGTTGATATGAAAGATAAAATGGCATACACTATTGCTATATCTATGAAAAGTGTTTCAAACATAGCCGCTCCAAGAGCTATCATACCCGCGATGACCATTGTATTCAAAGTATCAAAACCAACTATTCTGTCCGCAACGGTAGGCCCTAAAAATATCCTGACCGAACATATGATTATGTATATGACAATGGCAATTACGGACGCATAAAGTGCAGTAGTCAGTTCGATCATTCGGCAAACCTCCTTATCCATTTCACAAATTTTCCAGCAATCTTTTCAGTAGGATCATCTTCTACTTTTATCCAGTGTATATACATGTCGCTACCTTCCTCACTGAGATCGACAGTTAATGTCCCTGGGGTAAGTGTTATCGAGTTGGCTAAAAATGTGAGACCTAAGTCCGTTTCTAGATCAGGTTCTATCTTTACAATTCCAGGTTCGATATCGCCTTTTATTATCCTATTGGCTACGTCAAAGTTGGCTTTAGCCATCTCTATGAATAAAGGTATAGAATAAAAAAGCATAATGACCCATCTCACAGGGTTCATCATCCTAAAATTTTTTGTCCTACATAAGATATGATCAACAACTGCAGCCACTATCAGACTTATTGATAATCCGAACACGAGTTCTTCAAAACTCCATATGATTTGATTCCAAGGGTCATTCGAGGCCATCGAATATTCTGGCATGCCCGTTGCCAATGTAAGTAATAAATAAACAAAAAGTGCCAGTAAGAAAGTTGCCAAAAA
>JAFDTG010000065.1 GCA_019594235.1 Candidatus Saliniplasma halalkaliphilum
GATATGAACAAGATCGCAGAGGGTAAACAGGATATCGAAGACGTTATCGAAGAATCTAGAGAGATGTTAACCGAAGTGATCAAATCCTTGAAAAGAGAAAAGGAAGAGATCCGTAAAGAGTTAAAAGAGTCTTTTAAAGAACAGAACGCAGTGGGTAAATGTCCTGAGTGTGGTGGAACCCTTCAGATAAGGAAGACCAACAAAGGGAGATTCGTAGGATGTTCCGGTTATCCCGATTGTAGAAATACCTATAATGTTCCTAGATCCGGTAAAGTGAAACCAGCTAGCGGTGAATGTCCCGAGTGTGGTTCACCGAAGATAAAAGTTTATCATTACGGGGATACTGAAGAGTTGTGCATCGACTTGAACTGTAAATATTCAAAAGATAAAAGATATAGAGGACCATGTCCAGAATGTGAAGGTGATCTTAGAGAGATGCGCTCTTATCGTGGAAAGAGGTTCCTTGGATGTTCAAATTATCCTGATTGTAAAAACACGTACCCTGTTCCACAGAAGGGTAAGATCGAGTATACTGGAGAACAATGTTCAGAGTGTGGATCACCTATATTGAAAATTCCAAGAAAAACTAAATCTGCGTGGGAGTTTTGTCCCAACCCGGATTGTCCAGAAAATAAAAAAGAATAAAGCTGAGGTTTATAATCTACGGCTCTCTTTAGCCTTCATCCTTAAGTTTTTCTTACCACATTTACGACAGCTGGTTGCCTTCTTTGGATTACTTGCGTAGCAATCCATGCATACTTTTTTGTCCAATAATCTTTTTTCAGCTTCTGGGAATCTTGCCATAATTAACACCGTAGGATATATTGGACACAATAGGTTCTTATATATAAATTATTAGGGTGATGTAAAGATCATATTGTTCAAAAAGTCAAGTTTTAATAATGAAGAAACAATCGATAGATCATGGATGAATCTGTAAAATATTTCAATGAAATGCACATGGGAGAATTTTCTAATTCTAAAGAATTTTTGTTTTTCCTACCGATAGGGATCAGCGAAGGACATGGAAAACATCTACCTGTTGGTACTGACACGTATCAGGCAGAGTACGTCGTAGAAAGGGTTGCGGAAAAAATTGGAACAATATCTGTGATAGGACCGACGTTGAATTATGGTCACTGTAGAGCAACTTCTGATTTACCTGGAACACTTTCTATTTCGTTTGATTCTCTTAGGAATATCGTTTACGATATCTTAAAAGGCGTATGTAAAAATGATTTTGAAAAGATTATAGTGATCTCTGGACATGCAGGTACAACTCATATGACCGCTTTAAGATTAGCTGCTGAGAAAATTATCGACGAGTATGATGTTAAAATAATGCTGCTTTCAGATTATGAATTAGCTTATGAATTAAAAGGTGAAAAGGTATCTGAAAATGATGGTCATGGCGGTGAAATCGAAACCGCTAGAATGATGCATATTAAAGGTCAGCTGGTGGATGAAGATAGACCTTCTACCGAAGTTCAGTATCCCCGTTTTTTGATTATTAAAAATTACAATGATTACTTGACTGAAGGAGTTAGAGGTAATGCTGAAATAGCAAACGAAGAGGATGGAAGGGAGATAAATGATTATGTGATAAACGGCATAATCAAAAACATAAATGAGTACTTCTTCTAACAAAAAAATAAATACTTTCCACCTGTTAAATAAACAGAGTTTCATGTTAAAAGAAAAAAGGAATGCCGGATTTAGAGCTGCTGAATACGTAGAAGATGGTATGGTAGTAGGTCTGGGAACAGGTTCTACCGCAAAGCATGCTGTTGAAAAAATAGGCGAACGTATCAGGAAAGAAGGTCTAGATATTGTGGCGATTCCGACATCAGAAAATACAAAGTTGTTAGCAGAGGACTTCAAAATACCTTTAACAACATTAGATGAAGTCAAAAAAATCGATATAACCATAGATGGGGCTGACGAAGTTGATGATGAGAAGAATTTGATAAAAGGTGGCGGAGGAGCCCTCCTAAGAGAAAAGATGGTGGCCTTTGAATCTGATTATGAAATAATCATTGTCGACCCCTCAAAAATGGTTGAAAAATTAGGAGTCGAATTCGATCTGCCCGTTGAGATCATACCGCACTGGAAGAGTTCTACTATACGTAGGATTGAAATGTTTGGATGTACCTCTAATATAAGGATGCATAAGAATAGTATTTTTAAAACGGATAATCACAACTACATTGTAGATTGTTCTTTTGACGGTATAGATGATCCAGAAGGACTTTCTAAGCAACTTAATAATATACCTGGAGTTGTAGAGAATGGATTGTTCATCGACCTTGCCGATAAAATAATAATAGGAAAAAAAGAGGGTTTTGAAGAGTTTTAATAGATTTTATCTGATATGTCTTTTATATGTTTTAGATTTTCTTGGATCTTTTTGATCCTATCTTTTTCCTTTTGTTCTATCTCATCTATGATTTCGTCAACTTTTTTATCAAGTGTGTAACCATGAACAGGTCTACCTTTACCTTCCTTTTTTATATCCCTCTTGGTTACCCATCCCCTTTCTCTCAATTCCTGCATAGCAATAGATACTTCAGGCTGCCTGAGATTAGTTGATGATTCTATCTCCCGGCTTCTTGTTTCTTCTTTTCCGGCAACAAAAACCAAAGTTTTAGCGATGTTTTTCTGTAAGCCAGCTTTTATCAGTCTATCTATCAATTCTTCTTGATCTTCCGTCAGGCTTTTTTTGACCATATTTCTCCACCTTTAAATAAATATTTTATCTCTAGTATATATCATTTTCTAAATTAGAGGACTCCTTTATATATTTTTAGGACGATTGAATGATATGTAGTGTAATATTCGTGAAAATATGTATATATCACTCTTTCAATTAAAAAAAGGGACCATCATGTTCAATAAAATACTAATCGCTACAGACAATTCGCCTTTGATGAAAAAAGCTATGGAATATACCGCGACGATATTTCCATACGCTGACTACCATCTCATTAACGTAATCAATACAAGTGATGGTAGTATTCCTCAAACAAGATTGATGCAGAAAAGATTGAGGGAGATATCTTCTGATGCCCTTAAATCAGGAAAGAAAGTTCTCCATAATATGGGTATTACAGGTATAAAAGTGGCTATGCCGGAAGGGACTCCTTCTAGACAGATAACAAGCTACATCATGGAGAACGGTATCGATTTACTCGTGATGGCCACACATTCTAAGATAGGATCCCAGGAGGTACATATTGGAGAAACCGCCATACATTCATTACAGATCACAAGTATACCATCGCTGATCTTTTCCTGTAAATGCGAAGCTGAGATTCCTAAAAAAATATTCAATCCCACCACTTTCAGTAGTTATTCTGTTGATGCTACGATGGTTGCTCTTAGTTTAGCATCTCACTTCGAAGCTAGTTTAACAACATACCATTTTGGTAAAAAAGATCCTGGACACGCCGCTAGGAGAGTCCAAAGAAGGGCTGAGAAAGATGATGTTGATTTCGAGTTGATCATAGACAAAGAAGCGAGTGATGAAAAATTACTCGAAGAATCAAAAAAATATGATTTTATGGTCGGAAGCAGAGGTAGAGGAGGTTTACTTTACAAATTAAGATTTTTATTTCCAAGGTTGGCATTGAGTAGTTTAGAAAAAGAACTGATCGCCGACAGTTCAATACCTTTCCTCTTGGTCGGTGACTGAGTTGAAAATCTCCGTAATACTAAAACGTTTGATTGAATTCTACGATGTGAACCAAGCGTTAGAATACAGAGAATTTTATAAAACCACCGTTCCTCTTTTTAATGGTAAATGTTATAGCCTCCGACTCTAACCAAAAGCAAAAAGTGTAAATATATACATCGGCTTATGTTTATACATATGTTTGAGAATATACTCATAGCTACAGACGATTCAGAACTCATAAAAAATGCAATCAAATATACTGCTAATGCTTTTCCAGATTCACAGTACCATCTGTTGAATGTAATATATACGACTGAAAGAAGTGTTCCAACAACAGATATACTGATGAAAGACTTGAAGAAGGCTTCTAAAAGAGCAATCCAAGACGGGGTAGAAATACTGAAGAGGATGGGTATTGATAAAATCAACAAAAGTGTTAGAGAAGGTGTTCCTAGCAAACAGATATTGAAATATTCAGAAGAGAATCATATCGATATGATCGTAATGGGAACTCAATCTAAATCGGGGATACAGACTTATGAGATAGGTGATACATGTCTCCATACCTTGGAAAATACCACTATACCCGTGCTGCTGTTCGATACTATAGTCGATATAGTGAATCCCAAGAAGCTTCTCCATCCAACAAGTGGAAGTAGATACTCTGTAGAAGCGGGTTATGTCGCTATAGAACTAGCGGAATACTTCGAAGGAAAAGTAAAAGTCCTATGTACCCGGGGAGATAAAAAGACTGAAGCCTCTTTCCGTAGATTAGAGACATTTGCCGAGAAAAACAAAGTATCTTTCAACATAAGTGCTTGTACTAAGAAACCAAACAAAGAAATTGTAAGAGAATCTAAAAAGAACGATATAGTCGTCACTAGTCGTGGTAGACCAGGATTAAAATACAAACTAAGAAAGATATATCCTCCATTCGCTCTTGGTACATTAGAAAGAGAGATTATAGTTGAGGCGAGGAAGCCGGTACTTTTCGTAGGAGATTGAACTCTGTTATAAGATAACACCGTATTTTGAACTTTCTCCCAGTTTCCTCTCTATCTCCATCAATCTGTTATATTTAGCTGTTCTTTCTGAGCGAGCCGGAGCACCAGCCTTTATTTGCCCAGAGGACAAAGCTACAGAAAGATCTGCGATGAAATCGTCACAGGTTTCTCCAGACCTATGAGATATCTGGACATCGTATCCATTCCTAAAGGCTATAGATGCAGCGTCCATGGCTTCTGTTAAACTTCCGATCTGATTTACTTTTAATAATAGACAATTACATGCTCCTTTTTCTATACCCTTTGCTATCAATTCTGGGTTAGTAACAAAAAGATCGTCCCCTATGATCTGGACACTATCGCCGATTCTATCTGTTAATTCAACGAATCCGCTCCAGTCTTCTTCAGATAACGGATCTTCTATGGAGATCATCGGATATTCTTCGACAAGTCTTTCATAAAATTCTACCATATCTTCGGAAGTAAGAGTTTCTCCAGCGAATTGGTAAGAGTTGTTTTTGTAAAATTCTGAACCTGCACAATCTATGGCTAAATCTACGACCTTGTCATAGCCGGTTTCTTCAAGAGTCTCTAAAATTAAATCAAGGGGTTCGAAAGGGTCATCTAAAGGAGGAGCATAACCGCCTTCATCACCTACATTACTTGCAGAATTACCATATTTTGAGACCAGTTTGTCACCTAATACATGATAGACTTCTGCTCCAATCCTAACTGCATCATGAATATTTTCTGCTCCAGTTGGTGCGATCATATATTCTTGTATGTCTAAATCATTGCCTGCATGTTCCCCACCATTGAGGACATTCATGAACGGAACCGGTAATAAAACGTCATTTAATCGTCCTAAATAACGGTATAAAGGTAATTCGCTGGCATAGGCACCGGCTCTCGCAGCAGCCAATGAAACAGAAAGGATGGCATTTGCACCTAGGTTACTTTTATCATCAGTACCGTCAAGATCGAGCATGATCTTATCTATTTTCGATTGGTCTCTCACATCCATACCAAGTAATTCTGAAGCTATAACTTCGTTAACATTATCAACGGCTTTTAAAACGCCTTTGCCCCCAAACCTTGAACCATTATCTCTTAATTCTAGTGCTTCTCCAGCACCGGTTGAAGCTCCAGAAGGGACCGCTGCTGTCCCTCTAGATATCTCAGTAGTAACGGTAGTTTCAACTGTAGGATTGCCTCTAGAATCAAGTATCTCTCTTGCTGATACACCTATTATTTCATACATTGATGACACCTTCTATATCTGAAATAGATAATTGATAACTGGTATTTGATAGTAACGGGTTTATTGATTCTTCGATTTATAATCACATATAGGGGAAAATTCAATAAAAGAGTTATTATATACGAGTATATGAACGGCAAAATCCCTGTAGCAGAGCCGTTAATAGAGGAGGAAGAAAAACGTGCCGTTCAAAAGGTACTAGAATCCGGGCAGATAGCTGCCGGTCCGAAAGTCAGAGAATTCGAAGACAAGTTTGCTGAGTATATCGGAGTTGAACATTCGATTGCAGTGAATTCAGGAACATCGGCCCTGATCACTTCGCTTTTAGCTGCAGGTGTGGGGAAGGGGGACGAGGTTATCGTTACTCCATACAGTTTTGTATCGAGCGTGACCTCTGTCCTCCTGACTGGTGCTGAACCCGTTTTTGTAGATATCTGCTATGATAAATTATGTATGGATCCGAACAAAATCGAAGAGAAAATAAGTGAATCTACGAAGGCTATTGTTCCAGTTCATCTATACGGTCAACCTGCTGATATGGATAAGATAGTCTCAATCGCTGATGAATATGGACTTTCTGTTATAGAAGATTCCTGTCAAGCTCATGGAGCAGAATATAAAGGTGATAAAGTAGGTGGTATCGGTGACATCGGCTGCTTCTCCTTTTACGCTACAAAGAACATGATGACCGGTGAGGGAGGTATGGTCACGACGGATAACGGAGAATTAGCTGAAAATATCCGGATGTTAAGGGAACACGGTAGAACTGAAGATGGATATAGGATCCCCGGATACAATTTTATGATGACTGATATAGAGGCCGCTTTAGGTATCGAACAGTTGAAAAAATTGGATGATATCAATGAAAAACGCAGAAACAACGCTCAGATATTACATGATGGCCTTAAATCAGAGGATGAAGATGGAAATTTGAAAAGACCTATCGAGGCTGAAGGAACTAAACACGTATATCACCAGTACGCCCTTAAAGTCGATGAAGGAAAAAGGGAAAGAGTGGTCAATGCCATGAGGAAAGCTGGTATGGGAGTTAGAGAAGGATACCAGAGACCTATATACAAAGAGGAAGCCATTGATAAGGACATCGAACTTACCAATGTAGAGAAAGCATGTAAGGAGGTAGTTTGGCTTCCAGTTCATCCACAGCTTGAAGCAGCTCATATGCGCAGGATGGCGTGGGGGTTAAAGCATTATTTATGAAGTTTTATTATTTATATCTGAACGAATTTGTTAAAAAATTATTCAGTGATGAATCGATACAGGTGAATTTAGAGGTGTCAGATAGCGGCAATAATAAAAACTACCTCTCATATCAATTAAAACGGTAAGATGAAAAACTGATCGATATGCTTAGAGAAGCCGCACTCTTTGAACTTGGTCTAATGATCGCTGCTCTCGCACTGGGTGCTAGTATAGCTAGGTATATCAAGGAATCGGATATACCATTGTTCATACTGATGGGTATAATATTGGGACCCTATGGTATCGGTAGGTTCTACGACTTTCATGTTGGGATCACTTCTACAGCCTACGAATTTATCGAACTTGGTGCCGAGCTTGGTATCATATTTCTTTTGTTTTTTATGGGATTGAGTTTTAGTTTCAAGAAACTTCACAGACAAAGGAGTGAAATCATCGGAGTCGGTACGATGGACCTGCTTAATTTTGCACCGGGAGTATTGATAGGGTACTGGTTTTTCGAGGACGTATTAGTGGCGTTTTTAATCGGTGGGATAGTTTATATCTCGTCGAGTGCTGTTATAAGTAAATCTATCTTGGATTTAGGATGGGAATCTACTCCTGAAGCAGATAGGATGCTTGGAGGTCTTATTTTTGAAGATTTGGTGATAATATTTTATCTATCTGTGGTATCATCTATTCTTTTAGGTGATGGGGCTGACTTGAGGAGTATCGTGATCGATATAGGGATAGCTTTTATTTTCGTTATAGCTCTGGTAAGTTTCATGTATTTCAAACCTAAATTCTTTAACAAAATTCTAGATACTGAATCTGACGAGCTTTTCGTGCTTAGAGCTATCGGGATAATCGGATTGGTAGCAGGCGCTGCCGTTGTATTGGGTTTGAGTGAAGCTGTAGCAGCTTTTTTTGTCGGTGTAGCTTTTGGAGGGTCAAAACATCTTGGTAAACTTCAGCGTCACCTTTACTCTGAACGATATCTATTTGGAGGTATCTTTTTCTTTTGGATAGGACTTGAAACTGATCCTCTGTTGTTCAGAGGTATCGGAACTATACTGATATTGATCGTTATAGCTTCGAGTCTGTACAAGTTTTTTACGATGTATTATGGTGCTAAATTCTTTCATATGGGACAGGCGAGTTCTACGAGAGCGGGTATTGGGATGATAACTAGGGGTGAATTTTCACTTATCATCGCTGCGATCGCAGCCGAAGCTGTAGGAGTGTATGATGTACCTGTAATTACCGAAACTATACCTGCATTTGCGGTGTCCTACGTTCTTGTTATGAGTATGATCGGTACTATTTTGATGCAGAACGTTGATAAGATCACATCATGGCTAAGAATTGATTAAGTCATGAGCAATAAAGTAGAAAAAATTATTGGCTTCCTTATGTTTATTACATCTATGATCAGATTGTATATCGTTAGACACGGTGAAACCGAATGGAATCGGGAAAGACGTTTTCAAGGCTGGAAAGATTCGCCTTTGACGGAAAAGGGTAGACAGCAGGTTAAATCTCTGGCAGAGCGGTTGAAAGATCATGAAATCGACTATCTATATTCCAGCCCATCCGGGAGGACGATGGAAACGGCAGATATAATAGCAGATGCTACTGATCTCGAGATCATCAAAGAACCTGGTTTCAAAGAGATTAATCTTGGTGAGTTAGAAGGTA
>JAFDTG010000086.1 GCA_019594235.1 Candidatus Saliniplasma halalkaliphilum
AACGGTAAATAGAAATTCCATAGGTCCATGGGTCAATTCATCGTTGGTCATCATGGCTAGTGATATAGCGATCCCGATACCGTTATCGGCTCCCAAGGTAGTCCCGTCAGCGGTGATCCAACCGTTTTCTTTCTTAACAGGTATCGGATCTTGAGAGAAATCATGATCACTACTACTGACCTTTTCACATACCATATCCATATGAGCCTGTATAACCAGAGGAGGCACGCCTTCGACGGTTCCTGATTTTTTAACTAGCACATTCCCCACGTCGTCTACATCCACTTCATACCCGTTTTCCTCGGCCACAGATTTTATGTATTCTCTGATCTTTTCCTCTTTCCCAGAACAGCGGGGGATCTTAGTAATATCTTCAAAATAATTCCAAACTTCTTTCGGATTTAAATTCTCCATAATATATCTCCATATAAGGGTATTTAATTCGTTATTTCTCTATTTATACCTTTGTACAATATTTTAAAAAGTTATTTGATTTTTCATAATGGTATTCATGCTTTCTATAACTTGTTTACTAAATTTGCCATAGATACAAAGGTTGAAAATGGTTTCTAAAAAGAAAAACCTCTATATTATTATCTGAGGTATATTTTAATTGCAGCTGATTATATTTACTCCGAATAATATTATGTTTTCTTTTTAAAGGGATGTGCATATAGAGTTTAAACTACAGTTATGTTATAAATCCTCATCTCCTGGTATATTTGTCAAATAAAATTAACATATCATACTATGATATCTATTGGATATTGAAATGCTGTGAAATTTATTTAGATAATTTTTTGATTGTTTAAATTTGATTGACAAAACGGTTAATTTTTACACATATTAGTTGCATTTTCACAAAAAGGTATAAATATGGGATTGGAGCTAAATATTAGATTAAGGAGACTTCTAAAATAAGGGACATGATATGATGTTAGAAAAAAAGTATATGGCAATACTGATTTTTTTTGTACTGTTGATATCTACTGTTGCACTGTCCGGTTGTGTTGATCCGGATGATGATGACGATGATGTAACGTTACTAAGAATGGGTTTTGCCTGGCCGACCGATATTGATCCAGCCACTGGTTCAGACAAATCGAGTACTGTAGCATTCACGAACTTCTACGACCCACTGGTGTTCCCAACTCGAGATGGAGTTAAGCCATGGATAGCCGAGGATTGGGATGTAAGTGCAGACGCGATGACTTGGACATTCTACCTACGAGATGATGTAACATTCCACAGTGGAAACGAAATGACAGCTGAGGACGTAATGTTCTCGATGGAAAGACTTGTAACAATGGGTGAAGGTTTTGCACACCTTTTTGCACCATATATAGACTTGGATGAATCCGAAGTTGTGGACGACCATACAGTAAGTTTCACACTGAATGAACCTCGTGGTGTATTCCTCCCATCATTAGTACGATTATACATAGTAGATAAAGAAGATATAATGGATAATGCTGAGGAAGGCGGAGATTTCGTTTATCAACCATGGGGCAATGATTTAGGAAGAAATTATCTCATCGAAAATACTGCTGGAACTGGACCATACGAAGTATATGAAGCAGTAGTTGAGGATCATTTCTATGGAAGAAGATTTGAAGACTACTGGGGTCAAATGGCAGATAATGCAGCTGATGAGTTCAGAATGTTAGCTTTAGGTGAGGCCGCAAGAGAAAGAACGTTATTCGGAGACCAACAACTTGAGGTCACATCTGAATGGTTGGAACACCATACTGTTGAAGATATCGCTGGAAGTCATAACGGTAAGCTCGGTGCTTATCCAGAAGGAGGAGCTTTGTATGGTATGATGCATACCCAAAAAGCACCTTTAGACTGTATCTATGTCAGGATGGCTTTAGCCCACGTCTTCGATTACGAATCCCAGATAGACGATATCTTCCCGGAAAGTGTTCTACCTGAAGGGATAATACCTGCGGGGCTTGGTGGAGCATCAAGTTTTGATATGCCTAGACAAGACTTTGAGAAAGCACAAGGATATCTTGAACAGTCTCAATATTATCCGGATATAGTCGAAAATCCTGAAGATTATGAGATAGAAGCCAGTTGGACTGGAGCAGTTCCAGCTACCGAACACGTTGCTTTGATGTTAGCCGGGGATGCAGAGGAAATAGGTCTTAATGTCCGATCGAACAGATATGACTGGGGAGCTCTCATAGATGCTATGTATGATGTAGACACTTCACCGCACATAGGTATAGTATGGGTTTCTGCTGATTACCCAGAAGCTGGATCTTTGATAAACTCTAGATATCATTCAAGAAATTCAGCTTCCTGGCAGCAAAACGAGTGGTTGGACAATGAAGAGATCGACAATCTTATCGACGAAGCACTGACAGAACCTGATACTGAAGCGAGATTCGCGCTTTACGAAGAAGTACAAGAAAAGATCTTTGATCTATATCCATCGATAGTCATGCATACTCAGTATTCCCAACATGCTTTTCAGCAATACGTTACTTGGCCACATGCAGAGAATCCTGAAGAATATGCACCTCCGGCAGGAGGGTTTAGTCATGACGCCAGGTTAATAGAAGTGTTACCACATGATGAACGATAAAAAACCCCTTCCCTCTCAACAACCATTGGGGGCTATTGCCTCCAATTTGGTTAATTATTTCAATATACTGGATTAAACTAGGAGTTGAGTACATTGGATATGAAAAAATACATAGGAAAAAGGCTTTTTTGGGCTCTAGTTGCGTTGATCGGTTTATCCATATTTATATTCTATTTTGGTAGAATTATACCCGGAGATCCTATACGGATGATGGTCTCTCCCCAGACTCCTGAACACGTAGTTGAAGAATTAAGGCAAAGTTTAGCTTTAGACCGACCTATTTACACACAATATTTCATATGGATGAGAAATGTATTCCAAGGAGAACTGGGTTTCTCAGTTTACAGCAGACGTAGCGTCACAGTTGATGTTCAACAATATCTCCCCAGATCATTAGAATTGATCACATATGCAGCTTTAATACAGATAACAGGTTCTTTCCTTTTAGGTATCTTTGCGGGTTCTAATATTGATAAGTGGCAGGATCATCTTACGAGACTATTTTCTTACATTGGGGTTTCAGTTCCAGCCTTCGTTTTTGCTATAATTTTCTTGCTGGTGTTCTCTCATAACCTGGGCTGGTTCCCTTCAGGCGGTGCACTCAGTGAGGGAGTCTCAGAACCTTCGAGGATCACGGGATTCATCGCACTTGATGCACTTCTGCAAGGTCAATTTTTCACGATCGGTGATTTCATCCACCATGCTACTTTACCCGCGATCGCTCTTGCTATACCTGGTATGGCTCAAGTAGCTAGGATGATACGTTCAGGAATGATAACAATAAATCAGAAAGAGTATATATCTATGGCACGAGGTTATGGACTTCCAGAACGAATAGTCAGGTTCAAGTATTTACTTAGACCATCTATCATACCTGGAGTTACTGTACTTGGTATGCAGATAGCTATGATGTTGGGAAATGCCTTCCTCGTAGAGATGGTATTTGGATGGCCTGGCTTCTCTAGATTTGCAATAAACGCTATGATGCGCAGCGATCTTAACACGATTGTTGCAACTGTTCTGATAATCGGTATTATGTTCGCCATAATCAATATTGTAGTTGATACTTTAGTCGCATATATCGATCCACGAATCAGATACTCTGGGAGTTGATAAAAATGGCTAATGATAATAATGAGATTGAGGAAATCGATGAACAAGTAGAAGAGCAAGTAGATGAAGAAGCAGATGAACAGGTAGAAGAGCAAGTAGAGAAGCTATTAGATGAAAAAAAAGAATCTCCATTGAAGGATGCACTTAAACGAAGATGGTACCGATTTTCTAAGAATCCATTATCAAAGATCGGATTGGCTATAGCACTAACATCTATATTTTTAGCCATTTTTGGTAGATATGTAGTCCCTCATCCCGCTCATGCTGGTCTGTATCGTGATTATGGAAATAAATTCATAGAACCTTTTCAAACATGGACTTTTCCTCTTGGCACTGATTCCTACGGAAGATGTGTTTTGAGTAGGACTATCATGGGATTCAAGTATTCAATCAGAATGGCTGCAGTTGTACTGAGTTTAGTGGTTCCTAGTGGTGTAGTAGTTGGTTTAGTAGCTGGATATCACAAAGATACTTGGATAGACACTCTTCTTATGAGAACATCGGATATTTTCATAGCCGTTCCACCTTTAGTACTAGCCTTGAGTATAACAGCCATGTTAGAACCTGATCCATTTTACGCAATGATGGCTGTTTCATTAATGTGGTGGCCTTGGTATGCTAGAATTGCTTACAATAACGTATCTTCACTTGTGAATGAGGATTTTGTAAAATCCGCCGAGATAATGGGGGACAGTAAACTCCACATCATGTTCTCTGAGATATTACCGAATTGTACCGGTCCGATACTAACCAAATTAACACTAGATGTTGGTTGGGTTATAATCATAGGTGCTTCACTTAGTTTCGTAGGACTGGGTGCCCAGGCTCCTACACCTGATTTAGGTACAATGGTAGCTGATGGCTCGGGATTATTGCCTACCTGGTGGTGGGTCAGTATATTCCCCGCAATGGCAATATCTTTCATAATTTTAGGTTTCAATCTACTCGGAGACGGTGTTCAGGATGCCTTTGAAGAAGTAGGAGGCGGTTCCTGATGACACAACAGAAAGTACTTGAGATCAAGAATCTGAACGTTGGTTACGAAACATACAGAGGAGTCACCGATGTCATACACCATTTAGACATGGAGGTAATAAAAAAAGAAAAGATCGGTGTTATCGGCGAATCCGGTTGTGGTAAAACTACTACGATGAAAACAATAAATCGAATACTTCCAAACAATGCGGTAATAAAAGGTGGCCAAGTAAAATTCAACGGGAAAAATGTTTTGGATATGAAGAAGAAAGAACTGATGAAACTAAGAAGAAAGAATGTAAGTATGATCCCACAAGATCCAACTGCTTCTCTGAATCCATTATTCAAAGTTAAAACACAGATGAAGGATATCCTAAAATATTCTAAAGAATACGATGAAGAAATAGATTACAAAGCAAAGTCTATAGAATTGTTTGAATCTGTAGCACTGTCTGATCCTGAGAGGGTTTATGATAGCTATCCATTTCAACTTAGTGGAGGTATGAGACAGAGAGTATGTATAGCCATGAGCCTCGCAACACCAAAAGATCTGTTAATAGCTGATGAACCTACTTCGAACTTGGATGTTACAATTCAGAACCAAGTGTTAAATTTGATAGGAAACCTACTAGAAGAGAGAGATTTATCCGCAATCTTAGTTTCACAAGCATTAGGAACAGTGAAGAAGTTCGTTGATAAGATTTATGTTATATACGCAGGTACAGTGATCGAGATAGCAAAAACCGACAAATTATTCAGTGATCCCATACACCCATATACGATCGGTCTTTTAGAGGCCACACCAAAATTAACCGGCGGCGGCTTTTCTGCAGGAATAGCTGGACAAACTCCTGATTATATCGATCCTCCATCTGGATGTAGATTCCGTCCAAGATGTCCTCAATACTCAGACAAATGTAAGAACGAAAGGCCAAAATTGATCGAAGTCGAAAAGGATCACTATGTAGCCTGCTGGGGGAACTAATATGGCAAAAAATTTGATCGAGGTAAAAAACCTAAAGAAGTACTTTAAAATAGAAGCTGGTACGGTTAAAGCGATCGGAGACATCTCATTTTCTATTGAAGAAAGTGAAGTTTTTGGACTCGTTGGTGAATCTGGTTCAGGTAAAAGTACTACTGGAAAAGTGCTCATGGGAATACACCCACCCACTGAAGGAGATATCACTTTCAAAAGTCAAGATATTTCAGTACCTACAATGAAGAGACAAAAATCACTAAAAAAAGACATGAATATGGTATTTCAGGATCCAGGTGGATCTTTGAATCCTACTAAATCTGTTCTCGATATTATCAGCTTGCCTTTAAGAGTCCATGATTTAGTAGAAGATAGCACAGAGATGGTCGCTAAGGTATACGAACTTCTAGAGATCGTCGATATGGACCCGGAAAGATTCATGTACAGGAGACCTAACGATCTTGGCCAGGGTGAGAAACAGGCCGTAGCTATAGCAAGAGCTATCGCAACGGACCCGTCTTTCATTGTATTGGACGAACCAACATCCGCATTAGACGTTTCTCAACAAGCAAAAATTATGAAGATTTTGATAGACTTGCAGGACCAATACAATATGACTTATCTTTTCATAACCCACGACCTTGGTCTGATGAGAAATATCGCGGATAGAGTTGCCATTATGTATCTCGGTAAATTCTTCGAGTTAGCAGATGTGAGTGTATTCTTCGAAAATCCACTTCACCCTTATACAAGGGTTTTATTGGGCTCTTTCCCAACGACAACTGAGGAAGAGGAAAAACTCAAACCTAACTTGAAAGCTGAAGGAGAGATACCTAGTGCCATGGATCCTCCATCTGGTTGTAAATTCCATACAAGATGTCCTTTCAAGGAAGAAAAATGTACTGAAGTTGAACCTGATCTCATCGAAGTACAAGAAGACCATTTCGTCGCTTGCCATTTAGTACATGGTG
>JAFDTG010000043.1 GCA_019594235.1 Candidatus Saliniplasma halalkaliphilum
TTGAACCAGATTATATTATCCTGGAAAATGAAGTATCCGATTCTTCCACGGATTTCATGCTTACGAAGACAAGCATAAATAATGAATCGATCTCGGAATACCATCCTCAAACAGACACTATACGTAGATTAGGGGCTTATATACACACGAACGAATTCATTTTTGAGACCTTACTACAATGGGATATCCAAGAAGAGTTTTGGGGCGAACCTTTGACTTTAGAGATAAAAGCTACACTTGGAGGATTATCTGAAGAGGTACCAGCAACCGTTCATGTACATTTAGGAAGGGAGTATTATGGATGAAAAGTAAAATCATAACTATTCTAGTTACCCTCCTAATTACATTTATGATGTTTGCAGGAGAGAGGGTAACAGCTGATGACGAAATTGAACCTACCGACCATGATGTGTATTTTATAGGCTCTGATCGAGGATCAGATGAATTAGACTATTTTTATACCGCTGAACCAAAAACTGTAACCACAACTATAGAGGACGGATCTGGTACCGTTTATTACGATGTTAAAAATACAATATCTGTCAGTGCAAGAGTATGGAGTGCTATTAATGATGGAAAAAATAATATCGTAAGAATCTATGTTTCAGCTGTAGGTCATTACGAGGTAGTTCCTAGAGACTACACTCCTCCTACCGAACATTTCGTAGGTACGGCCGGTTTAAATATAGAAACTGAGATTGCATCGGTTGATGGACTCGACACAACTACGTTAGATATTTTGATGTCGCGTAGCAACGCCAACAATATGACAGATGGACCAATGGGTGGGGATGAAGACGATGATAGGCTTAAAGAAACTCAAGAATTTGTAATCCGGTATGCTGCAGGTCGAAATGATCAATTTGGGTTGATCGACATTGGGGAGTTTGTATATCAACAAACGAAACCACGTGGTGGATCAGATGAAATGACTTTAGAAGATACCGAAGCTACGGGTGAGGGCGACAATGTTAGACATCACTGGATAGCACCTTTTTATGAATGGGACTATGACCCACCACGTGAAAGATTCTACTCTGGTGGTACTTTAATACAATTAGATACAGGTTCAAATCCTCCAAATAGTGTGACCTTAGATATATCTGCAAATAATGAGATTGGTGTATATGACTTGATTACTGAAGAATTTATGTGGGGTCCCATCGATAGTGAAGAAACATCATTCGAAATCGAAATCAAGAACGCCAAGCCCACGGAAGTTGAAGAGCTAGACACCGATGCCGATCATTACGACGCTGGAGAGGGTTCATCAGTAGTAAGTCCTATATTTAAAGATCTCAAAATCACCAACCCTGCCCAGTGTACGGATGTGACATACGAAGTTGAAATCGAACTGAGAGCCGGATGGACCGATGGGTTTGAAACGTTGACATACTCTTGGATCACACACGACGAAGAATTGAATAAGCAAGTAAACATCTACGTACCTGAAGGTACGGAAGATGCTAGTGTAGATATAAGATATACTGTGAGTACTTCTGATACATATGGTGGATGGGAAATGGATTCTGTCACACGCGATAATCTGTTCACAGTAACGAATGAAGAAACCGATGACGGCGGTGGAGGCGGCGGAGGTACTCCACCACCTGGAGGTGTGATGCCTACAGGGAATGAAACCGGGATAGGATGAGAATAATCTTAGACGTTAAATTCCTTTAACGAAATCCGTTTCCCATTTTTAGTATTCATTATTGATCCGATAAAACTACTTTTTCAAAGCATCATATTCAACTTATATGATAATGAAACATATTCCAATCGTAAAGATAATTTACCACTCTTCGAATTTGATACCATGATAAGATACGATCCCTTAGAGTATCCCTACGCTTCTCAAAGAAAGATGGTTTATGCTAAGAATGGTATGGTAGGAACCTCCCAACCCATAGCTGCCCAAGCAGGTTTAGAAACTTTAAAAGAGGGAGGAAACGCAGTCGATGCAGCTATCGCGACGGCATCCTGTTTGACCGTTCTAGAACCGACGTCTAACGGTTTAGGTGGTGATGCCTTCGTGCTATTCTGGAAGGATGGCAAACTGCACGGATTGAATTCCAGCGGACCCGCACCTGGGAACATCTCGATAGATGCAGTCAAAGATCGTGGATACGACGAGATGCCGAAAACGGGTATCATACCTGTTACGGTCCCGGGTATTCCGGGGGCATGGGCTGAACTATCTAAAAAGCATGGAAAACTGGGTTTTGAAAAAGTACTTGAACCGGCTATCAAGTATGCCGAGGAAGGCTATCCGATTTCTCCAATCGTGGGAAAGTACTGGAATTATGCTTATAAAAGTTACAAAAAATTGGAGGGTAAAGAATTCGAACACTGGTTCGAGACTTTTGCCCCGGGTGGATGTCCTCCAAAAATCGGTGAGGTCTGGAAATCTTCGGACCACGCAAAAACGTTGGAATCTATCGCTGAAACCAGGAGTGAAAGTTTCTACAAGGGTGAGATAGCGGATAAGATCGATGAATTCTCAAAGAACTACGATGGTTTCCTATCGAAAAAGGACCTCTCTAGTTTCTCACCGGAATGGGTGGAACCATTAAGTATCGATTACAGAGGTTATGATGTTTGGGAACTTCCACCCAACGGTCAAGGGATGATCGCATTGATAGCCTTAAACATCTTGAAAGGATTCGATTTCAGTGAGAAAGACTCTGTCGAAACGTATCACAAGCAGATGGAAGCACTCAAACTGGCTTTCAGCGACGGGAGGAAATACATCACAGATCCAGAACATATGGATGTGAGTTTCAAAGAACTGTTATCAGAGGAACACGCAGCTGAAAGAAGAGAGATGATAGACGAAAAAGCAATAGAACCTGAACCTGGAAAACTACGTGATTCTGGTACGGTTTACCTAGCTACCGCAGATAACGAAGGAAACATGGTTTCATACATCCAAAGTAATTACATGGGTTTCGGGTCTGGACTGGTAGTTCCCAACACAGGGATCGCACTTCAAAACAGAGGGCATACGTTCTCTTTAGATCCGAATGAAGCAAATTGCCTCAAACCCAAAAAGAGAACTTACCATACTATAATACCTGGATTTTTAACTGAAAAAGGCAAACCCATCGGCCCGTTCGGTGTTATGGGAGGATATATGCAGCCCCAGGGACATCTACAGGTCATAATGAACAGCATCGATTTCGACCTGAACCCACAGGCAGCACTAGATGCTCCTCGGTGGAGATGGGAAAGTGGAAAGAAGATCCATCTGGAACATAGTTTCACGAAACACACAGCTGAAAAGTTAGTGGAGAGAGGTCACGATCTGAATTACTCGCTGCACAGTGGTGGGTTCGGACGAGGGCAGATAATTTGGAAGAAAGGAAACGTGTACGCCGGTGGAACCGAACCTAGGGCAGATGGACAGGTAGTAGGATGGTAGATAAGGGAGTATACGTACTAATTATACACCTAGAGCAAAACCATAAGATCGCAGTAGGTGCACTGGACGAGATAGAGTTCGAACCCGGCTTTTATCTGTACATCGGTTCAGCCCAGAACGGACTAGAACATCGTATTAACAGGCATCTCAGAGATGAAAAGAAAAAGCAATGGCATATAGATTACCTTCTGGAATACGGAGAAGTGATTGGTGTTAAAGTTAAAGAAGGAGATTCAAAAGAAGAGTGCCTTTTAGCTGAAAAGATCGAACGATTTACAGAAAAAATTCAGGACTTCGGTTCTAGTGATTGTACATGTGATAGTCATCTATTTTATCACCCTTATAATATGTCCAAAGTAAAGGAGAAATTAAAAAACCTAGATTTAAAAGATTACTGACAGTAACTTTTTTATCCTTTATCTAACTCACCATAATACAGTTCAGGGCCCGTGGGGTAGCTTGGCCCATCCTTCGGCGTTCGGGGCGCCGGAACCCGAATTCAAATTTCGGCGGGCCCATCTCTAACATTTTCAAAAAAAAAGTCAAAGCTAAATCTACCCGATAATCTGCTTATAGCCAACTATGAGATTCACCCTTTAACTATCCATCTCCATCCTGGAAGACCAAACACCGTCTGGGATGTCATCGTAAACTGACTGTTCTTTCTCTCTCTCAGCTTCACTTTCCATTTGTAATTCCATAAGTTCTTTGATCTTTTCTCTTCTAAACAACCAGTAATGTATCCTCCACTCCCTACCGTCGTATAGAGTGGTCTCTTCTCTTTCAGTAGTCAATAAACCAGCGTCTTCAAGCATATAGAAAACATCCCTATCTTCCTGCTCCAGTATATTGTCTATTATCCTTTCACTATATCCGAAGAAATTCAATACGTGTTCAGCCATCATTCTAGCCGCACTCTCCTGCATAGTTCTACCATCGACACTGTTTTGAATGGCTCCAGTAAGTTGTTCGATAGTTAGTGCTGTAGATAAACCGTTCTCTTCTTTTTTATCTTCGGCCATAATGATCATTACCTTGTACTCTATTATATAAATTGGTAGTTTATCCTATAAATATATTTCGTTGAGCAAATGTCCAGAAGTTAATCTATAGATTCCCTGAATTCATTCCATCCATCTCTAACACGTTGAACAGGTATATCTTCGTAAGAATCGATCTCTCTATAGAAATTGTGGTCAAAGTCTGAACAAAGGAGCTGCCAATTCTCCCAATGACCCATATTCTTCCACTGCCAACCTGCGTCCAACTCTAGATAATGGTACCGTCCATGCTCTTTCCAAGTGATCTCGATGATCCCAAATTCCACAGCTAGTTCGTAGAGTATCCTGCCTAGAAGGACTGTATTTCCGCTACCTTGTTTTAATTGGTACCCAGTTTTCAGCATCTTTGGATGTTGTACCCTGATAGCGTTCAAACCTTCAGCTTCACCAAGAGAAGAATTGGTCTTGTCCATAGTCAGGAAGTATACGCCTTTTCTTAAATCGATTTCCTGGACAAAAGTTCTGAATTGGTCCCTGATCAAAGAGTCCGCATTCTGAAGTTTCGTACTATCTTCACCGGCATATCTCAACTGAGGGGGATTCGTCTTTCCAACAACTAATACAGTATACCCTGAATTCTCCTTATTCTCCTGTAGTGTGTGTATCTCTTGTAGGGCTCTAAAACCCATCCTTCCTATGTGTGTCAATCTACCTTTACTTTTATGATTTGCGGCGTTCTCGATCTCTTTCATTACAACGCCTGGTACAGCGAACAGAATCCACTTTGGTATCTTAGAATACGAGTATGGATTCATCTCATCTAACGCATTAAGAAGGTGTTCTGAAATTACACAATTGTACAATAAATTTGTATCCAAACCTAAAATCAAATCTTTGTTGCTTGCCAATTTCTTTGCAACCTTATCGATATCATAAGGTTGGATCAAACCGCTCCTGGTCATAGCAGATGTTATATCATTAAGCACATTGCCTTTATCGGAGAGGATGTCTATGGTGTAATCTGTTGGACTGCCACGGATAGTCAGTAATTTATCCGTTGGTCCTTCATCGCCCTCAGATGGTTTAGAGTTGACAACTAGATTACCTATGTTGTTTTTTAAGAGACTGGACAGCATCTGGAGGACTGGAAAGTCCAACAACCTATTTTTATTTACAAACTTCTTCCAGTTCATTTTATTCCTCAAATAATCTTTGGGTCATCCATCGCGGATCAAATTCTTCAAGGTCATCATAACCTTCCCCGGTACCTACGAACAATATCGGTTTGTTAACAGCGTGACCTATGGATAAGGCTCCACCACCTTTAGCATCGGCATCGATCTTACTTAAAATAACCCCGTCGATACCAACTGCTTCGTCGAATTTCTGGGCTTGATCCACGGCATCACTTCCTGTCAAAGCATCTCCAACGAAGATGACCATATCTGGCTGGGCTACTCTTTTGATCTTTTTCATCTCATCCATCAGGTTGATATTGGTCTGCATCCTTCCAGCAGTATCGATCAAGACTATATCTTTACCTCTAGCAGTCGCATGCTCGATGGCGTCGTACGCCACGGCTGCGGGATCACTGCCCTTAGAGTGTTTGATAACTTTCACGCCTAACCTTTCACCGTGTTTCTGTATCTGCTCTAAAGCTCCGGCTCTGAATGTATCTGCGGCTGCAAGTACACACGAGTATCCATTCTTCATCAGTCTATGAGATATCTTGGCGATGGTTGTGGTTTTGCCCGTACCATTCACACCTACAAACATGATGGAAAAGGGTTTCTCTGATTTTTTAACCCTCTTGTCAAAATCTATTGATTCAACGTCAAGAGCAGATTCGACAGCTTTTTTCAAACTTGTTTCGATAACTTCTTCGATTTCATAACCTCTATCGATCTTCTTGCCCAATAAATTGTCTTTGACATCCTTTTGGATCTCTTCAGCTATCGGTAAAGCCACATCTGCTTCCAAAAGTGATAATTTCAGTTCCCATAAGATTTCATCAAGTTTCTTTTCCTTGATCTTGGAACCCCAACCATCCACAAAGGCCTCATCTGGGGATTCCTCTACACTTTTTTTACCAGACTTTGTTATATTCGATAATTTACTCTTTAACTTCTCAAACATCTATCCGCACTCCAGCCTTCGAAAATCGGCCTATTTACATCTGTCCCTGAGACTGTAGTTCTTGATATTCCTGTCTAACTTCTTGTTCCAATTCCTGAGCCTGTTTCTTCATCTCGTTGAAATCTTCTTCAAGATCCGCTTTTGTATCTTCAAACTCTTTCTTCCTATCCTCAATTATCTCCATGGCTTCGCTTACTTCTTTTTCTGCGGAAACATCTGCTCCTAGACCTATGAGAACTTTATCGTTATCTCCTACTTTTGATTGGAGATATGAATTTGCTCCGATAGGAACCAATAATTGGCTACCCGGTTCTTTTTTACTGTAGTTTTCCATGGTTTCCATTGCTTGATCGTGACCTTCTATCATTTCATCTATGAAATCAAGCTGGTTCTGGAATGCTTCAACTTGCGAATTGAGCTGTTCTAACCTATTTACTTTCTGTCTAAATTCTTGCTGATTTACCATATTATCTAATTCTCCCTTTCTAATAAATCCTCTATATACGCGTTCTCAACTTGTTCTTTATCTATCTCGTTAACGCCTCTAATCTTTACATTAGTACGTTTGACTCTATGTTTACTGCCCAGGAGAGAATATATTTTTTCTTTAGCTGATTCTTCATCATATCCAACTACTTCTTTAGCGAAGTCCTGCCAGTCGGTTCTCCTGCGCCCCATTCGAAATTTACCTTTCACTTTGTATACTTTCATCTGTAACACCTTTCGATCGTTGATGAAACGATTTTAACCAACTCATGATGAGGGGGGTATTAAAAATTAACCCTTAAGATAGTGTATTTAGTGATTTGTATTATCGATATCTAAACGTAAAAATAGAGAAAAATTGAGTAAAAATTTGCTTTATATAATTGGATATTAGATTCTGTTCGTTAATAAACACAGATACCAAGATAGTAATTGGTTTTATAGGTATTCATCCTCAAATACTTTAAGGACGTGTAATGAAAAATATTAATGCAAAATGCTTTTATAGTGCAAAAAACTTTCAAATAAGTGATGAAAAATCTAAAAGATAATTCTTTATGGAGGCTAAATATATGAGCTGGAGAATTGGTGTTGATATCGGTGGAGCTTTTACAGATCTTTATGCAGTAAATCCTGAAACAGGAGAAACGAACTGGACTAAGGTAGAATCTACCCCTCCTGAATTCGAGAATGGGGTACTTAATGGGGTAAAACAACTTGAAGAAAAAGGAATATCCCTGGAGAATGCTGATCAAATCATACACGGCCAAACCGTCGTGATAAATACTATTATTACAAGATCTGGTTCCAAAGTCGGATTTATCACTAGTAAAGGATACGATATAATAGATATGCAGCGTGGAAATAGAAGAGATATTTTTAATTTCAAATATAAAAAACCTGAGCAGTTCGTAGATAGGCACATGACTGAATGGGTTGATGAACGTATTGATGAAGATGGAAGTATTTATAGACCTTTAGACGAAAAAGAAGTTGAAAAGGCTACAAAATCTTTGATAGAAAAAGGTGCTGAGGCTATAAGTATAGGATTTATCAACAGTTACCAAAATCCTGAACATGAGAGAAAGGCAAAAACGATCGTTGAAAAAGTATGCAGGAAAAATGGTGTTGAAAATCCTCTAATAACCATCTCAAGTGATACAACCCAGGAATGGCGTGAATATGAAAGGTTTAATACTGCTATATTGAATTCATATGTACAACCCACATTTGTGAAATATATAAACAAACTAGAAAAAGCTCTAGAAGAAGAAGGGTTCGACGGGACATTCTATCTTACTCTTGCCTCAGGTGGAATGGCTACAGCCAAATTTTCTAAAGATTTCCCCATCACTACCGTGGAAGGCGGTCCTATCTCAGGTATTATGGGTGCGACCTCATTAGGAGAATTACTTGATGAGAAAGATATTATTGTTATCGATGGAGGTAGCACGACCTCCAAAGCCGGTCTTGCTGAAAATTTAAGACCAAAAACAAAAACTGAATATTGGATAGAACAAGACAAATACAGCCCGGGCTATCCTGCCAAAGTACCTGTCGTAGATATACAGGAGGTTGGAAATGGTGGAACAAGTATACTATGGGCCGACGAAGCTGGTAATTTACAGGTAGGACCAGATGCTGCTGGAGCACGTCCAGGACCTGCATGCTATGACATGGGAGGCGAAAAACCTACTCTCACCGATGCATATGTAGTAGCCGGTTACTTGAATCCAGAATATCTTCTTGGTGGGGATCTTAAGATAGATAAAGACTTGGCAATGTCTTCTCTTGAAGAAGTAGCGGAGAAGGTTGGACTCAATGTAAAAGATACAGCATATGGTGCTATAAGAGTTGCAAACAACAAATCTGCTAGATTGATTAGATTGATTTCTATCAGGAAAGGATTTGATCCAAGAGATTTCACTATGATCGCCCACGGTGGCTCAGGACCTATGATGGCTCCATTTATAGCCAAAGAGCTAGATATACCAGAAACCATCGTGCCTGCGATACCTAGTGGTGTTTTTAATCCATGGGGCATGATTGGATTGGATATAAGACATGAACTTGTAAAAACAAGGGACATCGTCATGGGTGAAGACGAAGGATCGATAAAAGATATCAATGAAACTTTTGAAACCCTAGAAGGTGAGATCAGAGAGGCCTTCGAGAGCGAAGATATCAGTCAAGAAAAAGTGGTGATAAACCGAAGATTGGACATGAAGTATGAAGGTCAGGCACATACATTAAAGATCACATGTCCAAACGGAAAACTCACGGTAAAAGAAATACAAGCTTTAAAAAAGGAATTCCACAAGACACATGATAGAGAATACGGTTTCAAATTAGAAGACAGCTCAATTAAGATAGTTAATTTCCACGATATCGGGTTGATACCCATAGAACCACCTATTATAGAAGAATACGAAAACGAAGCTACCTTAGAAGACTCTTTCCTAGGTGAAAGGGAAGTTTACAACGGAGAAGAAGGAATCATGACCCCAGTGTACCAAAAGGAGAAATTCCCAATAGGTGTAGAAGTGGAAGGTCCTTGTATAATCGATGGTAAAACCGCCACTATAATCGTTCCAAAAGAATTCAAAGTTAAACACGATGTGTACGGCAATCTCAGGATGAAGCACTAAAACCTCTTCTCTCTAAACCTTTTTCTTTGTAGGTGATCAAATGAACGAAGACGATAATCCAAAAATAATAAAAAAAGATGAGATGGATGAAAAATTAGATCAGGCATTAAATGAAGCTCTTTCACTTTTTAAGATAGATGACAATATACAGGTAGGGCTTCTAAAACTCGAACCGGAAACTAGACTCCCACCGGACGGAATGAGTGAACATGAATTATGTCATGAGTTTTCTTATGTAATTCAGGGTGAAGTAATACTCGGAACAGAATCCGGGGAAAAAAGGATGAAAGAAGGAGAGATGATGTATAATAAACCAGGTACTAAACATTATACTTACAACGACTCTTCGAAACCCGCAAAGCTACTCTGGTTCCTTTCTCCGCCACTTCAGGATCAATAAAAAATTTTGAGATTAAGCTTTTTATTCATCCTCGTCGGTAATAGTGGGATACCCATTTTGAAGTACTCTATTCCACGCCTTTGGACTTATCGAAGCGGGTAATATCTCATAGTCCTCAACAACATCCTGTTCTAACATGAACCTAGTGATATGCCTATTGATATTTTCCAGATCTCTTTCTAAAAATCGGAGCAACATGGCTTTTTTATTTAGATACTGTGTAACCTCGTATATTCGCACATTTTCAACAGCATCTTTTATGAATTCATCAAGTTCATCGATACTAGCATCTGGAGAGATTTTTACTAAGACATCAGTATAAACTACTTTTGCTTTTTGTAGCACTAACAGTGCTAGGACCATCAAGTATCCTTTGTCCTGGAGTTGTTTTCTTCTTCTTCTTGCCGTTGTAATTGATGTATCTAACTCTTCAGCAAGTTCGGTATCAGTCATCCTCCCGTTATCTCGGAGAATTTGGTATATTTTAATATCCATGTCGTCCCATTCATCGCTTAGAACCGAGCTTAGGAACTCAAACTCGTCATCAGCATCAATATTTCTCTGCAATTTTTCACCTACTCATTTTATACAAATCATCTCTCTTGATGATTTAGTTAAACTAACGCTCTTTTTATCTTTTACCCATATATCGTCCTCAATTCTCACTCCAAAGTGACCTTTGAGATATATACCGGGTTCTATGGTAAATGTCATACCCTTTTTAATTTTTTCTTCGTTTTGACCAGTTAAATAAGGTTCCTCATGTGCATCTAGTCCTATACCATGGCCCACACGATGTATAAAATTATCACCGTATCCACCTTCCTCGATTATATCCCTTGCTTTTTTATCGACTTCTTTTGCTTCTAAATCCACTCGTAAGATTTCTTTCGCTTCAGTTAGGGCTCTTTGAACTAATTCATAGACCTCTTTAGCACCCTCGGGAGGATATCCAAGTGCAATTGTTCTTGATATATCTGAGCAGTAGCTCTTGTATCTTGCTCCAAAATCAAGTATTACCATGTCCCCCTCTTGTAAACATCTCTTTGTAGGGAAATGGTGTGGATTTGCTGAGTTCGGTCCAGACGCGACTATTGTCTCGAAAGAAGAGCCACTCGCACCTAATTTTTTAAGAAGATAATCTATACGAGCCGCTACTTCGATCTCGGTTTTACCGATGAGATTTTCTTCTAACAACCTTTCGTATGTTTTATCTGCAATTTCAGCTGCCTTGGACATGTAGTCGATCTCATCCTCCGACTTTATTTTTCTGAACCTTGAAGTTTCTAAACTCAATGGGTCCCATGAAAAATCTCCGATCTGTTCCTTTATTTTCATGAGTACGTCTGCAGACATACTATCCTCTATCAACAAGTTCCCATGATTCTTTTCAAAATCTTTTAAAGCTTTAGAAAGAAACTCGTGTGGGTCCTCTGTATCATCCCATACATAAACTTCTTCAAAATTCACTGATGATCTTTCAATCTCATCTTCAAATAATTCAGGTATTATCAGGATCGGTTCTTTTTGGGGATATACGATTGCTAAAAATAATCTTTCTAGAACGTTTTGTGGGTTCAAACCGGTTAAATAAAAAAGATTAGAACCCGGGGTTATCAAGGCCCCATCATAGGAATTTGCCATAACAGTTTTCAAATTTTCTAAATTCTTTTCATAGTCCATATTATACATCTACCAGAGTTTTGAAATATATTTTAAAGATTTTATATATCCCTTATTTTTGGTATAGTCTTTGCAGGTCCTCTTTCCTCAATCATTTTCTTTCTTAATTTTTCTGTATATTCAGTATCTATCTTTAGATTTTCTTCATCTATTACAACACCGTATTTTTCATGGGCGGTGTCAGCATCCACTACTTCTATAAACAGGATCAAGTATCCTCCGTGGGGAATAGAAGGAGGCGAATATGGTTCTTGCAATCATATGACGCTCATCCGTGACGGTGAAGAGATATGGGATGGCGGTCGAATGCTCAATTTCTCACTTAAAAA
>JAFDTG010000019.1 GCA_019594235.1 Candidatus Saliniplasma halalkaliphilum
ATTTATTTTTAAGACTCCTTATATCTAACGGGTAATGATAGTGGAGATATAAAAGTTTTCGTCATAATAAAGACGAAATAAAAAATCGAAATAAGTTAATTGTTTATTATAATCTACCCTATAATATATCTGCCATCTTCCATGATCTTTTCATCGTCAAACCATATATTACACTTGGTTAAGATCATATCTATGTGCTCTGGGCAACTCCAGTCTGCAAAGGTGTCGTCAGCGATGGGATCTCCAAAAGCAACATGTATACCTGGATATTTTTCATCCTGAAGCATATTGTCAACTATTTTGTCTAAAAATATGTTAGTTCCGAAACCAACTTCACCAACATATTTTGAACATTCATGCCGGCTGATGTATTCTTTGATCTCCCTCTCTATATCTTTATTTTCACATGATACGGACGTTGCCTGTGGTCTTTCCTTGGTCGTAATCTCCATAGTCACCGGTGTTTCTACTAAATCTGAATGTCTGTATTCTTCTCCAAGATAATCCCCAACAGATCCGTCGATGACTATTTTTCCTTCCATGGTCGTTGGAGGTTTGAACATTTCACCTGAAGGCAGATTTACCCATTGACCTTTTGTATGACAAATACCAGTAGATTGAACCCATTTGTATTTATCAAAAGTTGCCGTTATATCAGTACCAAGTTCATTGGTAACTTTTACTTTATTCGCATCTTTAATCTTATTGTATAACTTTTCAGTGAATTCTGATATCTTTTTATAGTCTGCAGCCATGCTGTTACTTATTATCTCTTCATTGATGTTAACCATATGCGCATGACGTCCCATGTTCAAAGCAGCTTTTAAAAAAGGCATTCTTAGGGTTTCCAATTCTCCGTCTAAGGAATGAGGTGTCCAAAAAGTAACGTCAGCGTCGTTTGCGGATTTTTGAACTCCAGTAGGAAGTTTTTTCAGTGGTCTTTTACCATAAATATTGAGGTTGAAGTATCTTACCTGTGGTGTGATCTCTAAAGATATATCCCTGAGCCCCAAACCGATATTTTTAGTTCTGTCATCTGAAACGATCACAACTTTCTCGTTTTTTTTAACACCCATACATGTCTCAACCGCGACACGACATCCTTTTTCAATAGACATTTGAAAAACCATCAATTGTTGTTTATATGCATCCCTAGTGTAGATGGTATTTAAAATTTTTGTTCTTCGGATATTTGACTATTTGAAAAAACAAATTCTAAAATAAATAAAAGAGAAAAGGGTTATTTATTTCATAGCTTCTATAAACTCATCTACAGACATGGCAGCCATGGTAACAGTATCGATAGTACCTCTGGAGCCCATCTCTACTGCGACTTTTGTCATTACCTTTTTATCAGGAGCATCAAAGATTGTGACGAAATCGTAATCTCCAAGCAGAGCGTACTGCTCCTCGACCTTCACTCCCATTTTTTCCATTTCTTTGTTTACTTCTTTTATCCGTTTAGGATTGCTTTTTATCGTTTTTCTACCCTCATCTGTTAGTTTTGATAATATCACATATTTTGGCATATCTATCTCCAATCATATATAATGGGATAAACGATATTTATCATTTTCTAAAATGGTTTATTGTAAATAGACGGACCCGTCAGAAAATTAAAAATTTTCTAACTTAACACTAATCATTCATTAGTGGACCTGTCAGAATCCGTAGCGACAGCGAGGATCAAGACGAATAAATGAACAAAGTGAATTTATTTGTCGAAATGTTAACACATTCTAACTGCCCATTAAAAATCAAAGATTTTATAATGGACCCAGCGGGATTTGAACCCGCGGCCTCTGCCTTGCGAAGGCAGCGATCTTCCGAACTGATCTATGGGCCCGTGAACGAGTGTTTTGCGAGTGAATGGTGCATAGATAGAAGGAATTATCCTTAAAAATTCCTGTAGATATATGGGTCCGCTAATGAATACATGGCGGTCCATCGATATTTAGAGCTTTGCTCTGAAACTATCTATGAGCCCTTTAAAGACTAGTTTAAAAATAATCATAAACTATAAGCGTTTTTTGGAAAAGGTTTCTATTAAAATATAAAATACATCCCCGAAAGAATTAAGAATAACACCCTATTTTGAAAAACTATGACATTTCGTGGATTTATTGCTTTGGACATAAAACCAAACGATGAGATACGCAAGTTCATGGAGGCACTCGAAAAAACTGGGGCACCCCTTAAAATGGTCAATCCGAACGATATTCACATGACCATTAAGTTTCTAGGGGATACCGAAGAGGATAAAGTTCGAGAGATATCCGAAGTCGTTAGAAGGGTTTTGGAGGATAAGGAACCATTCACAATCGATCTTAAAGGAGTGGGAGCATTTCCACACTTAGGATATATGAAGGTGGTTTGGATTGGGACGGAAGAAGAACCAAAACTTCAAAAAATCGCTCACAGGGTAGAAGAAGAACTAGTACCAGTAGGGTTCCATAGAGATGACAAAGGCTTTTCGCCTCATGTAACAGTCGCTAGAGTTAAAGGGGGAAAGAATAAGGAAAGACTAAAAGCAACCATAAAAAATTATGAGGATTTCTTCTTCAAAACTCAGAAGGTGACAAAATTAAAACTCATGAAGAGTACTCTGACTAAAAAGGGACCGATATATGAAGCCTTAGAGGAATACTATTTATAGACAAATCATTATAGATATATATCATGAATCCCTTCACAATAGTCAGCCTCGTTAGTTTAGCCCCCGCTGCTTTTTTACTTTACTTTATACTAGGTCAATTTGAAGGGTATTTTAAAGACAATAAAGCATTTTTCATGATCATAGTCGGTATGGGTATAGGCTTAGTCATGGGTATTTTGTCATCAATGATTATGATATTAAATATATTATTGATATTAGGTGTAATCTTTCTAACCGAGCTTATAAAGATGGTAGTTATGCTTCAAAAACCATTCAGGCTCAATTTCGACACTCCGTTTTACGGTTTCGCCATAGGAAGCGGTATCGGTGCAACCTTCGTGTTCGTTAATGTATATTATGCAGGACTTGCAGAACTCGCCCCTAGAACGATATTGTTTATTTTACTACTTTCAATCAACTATACTTTTATTAACGCTTCTACAGGGACAATGATAGGTTATGGTAGCTCTAAAGGAAAATTCTGGAAGTACCTTTTCAGAGCGTTTATAGCCCATGGTATTTTAGGTATAATGCTAACCTTTGTCTATGCGGGCGATTCTTTGACAGGTATATTTTCAGTCCTTATCATAGGCGTGGTTTATAATATCGTACTATTGTTGTTCGTTTTAAACAATATATTAAAGAAGACGGTACCTGAGAAGATGAAGAAGGTAAAATATGAAATTGAATCTTGATAATTTTTGAACAAACTATAAATACGAAATTAATAATTTTTAATTCTAAGATGAATTATAAAAGAGATGACGATTTAGATTTTAATCAAACATCAAATCCGTTAGATGAGGAAGGTAATAACGAATTTTATAGTTCTAAAGATAGAAGTTTTTCCGATGAAAAATCAGTATCTAGCAAGAAAACAGGACCAAGTAAAAAAAAGTATAGTAAGAAGCCACCTAAGAAGAAAAATAATACTTGGAAAAAAGGAATTGTGGTGTTGATTTTAGCAGGATTATTGATAGCTGTATTTTTTACTCCTCTATACACGGATATTCAAAACTTATGGGGGGGGCCTGTTTACCCTGAAAAAGCTCATTTTTCCATCCAGCGGACCTTTGATATTAACACGAATAGAGACATCGATTACAATATGTCCTTAGTAGTTCCAGAGGATATTACCGGAAATGATATTCAATTCATCAAAGATGTAGACTGGGGTGGTAATCCTGATACCTTTGGAATGCATGGTAGAGATTGGAAAAGATGGGATGATACTTTATCTGGAGGCATTTCTCTATCGATTCAGATAGTTTACGAGGCTGAAACTAGAACTTTAGATTGGGGGTATACTTCTGATAATATTGGTACAATAGACGACTTACCTGACGAAGTCAAAGAACAATATAATAAAAACCAGTGGCAGCTCGATGAGGATAGAAACGATGACGGACAGAACGACTGGATGATCCAACCTGATCACCCGCAAATACAAAGTTTGGCAGATAGCATCGTTAAGGATGAAGAAAACATTTACACTGCTTCTCGAGCTATCTATGATTGGATCAACAATAATATAGGATATGAAATAGGAGAACCTGGGTTACCAAAACATGCAGCTTGGGTCTTAGAAAGTCGAAGTGGTGATTGTGATGAACAATCATTCCTGTACGCATCGCTTGCTAGAGCTGTAGGGATACCTGCCTATATGGAACTAGGTGTCCTTTACGATCGGATGGTTGACCAGTGGGGTGGTCATGGATGGATAAGGCAGATGGTGGTTGATGATGAAGGTACAGTAGGTTGGATAAATATAGACCAAGTCAATGACCAATTTTTTGCTAGAGGAGCCAACAGAATCACATTTTGGATAGATGATGGGATAGAAGGTCATCTCAGCGATTATTATTATTTCCTATCTTATAGCCCGGGGATAGCAAGTGTTTCAGTTTTCGAAAATTTTGAAAATGTAGGAATGGAAACTGAAGGCCAGGTAGTCTTAGAAGGCTCAGAGGATATACCCGGTTTTACGCTAATATTCGCTGTTCCTGCAGCAATCGTCTCGATAGCTTTACATAAAATAAAAAAATATTCATAGTTCAGTCAAGATCGTCCATCTTGAACTTTCTATCATTTTCATCAGTTTATCTAGGTCATCTAATGAAGTTGTTCTTACAACGATGACATGGTTTTTATCGACTGTCATAAGTATCATGTAGCCATCTGGGTCTCCGATGGTTATATTTTTAGGAAATTTCTTGTTCAAGGTTTTGTTTGTTTGGATCGTAGCAGCATAAAGTGTTGCAGTATACGTAACTAACTCTCTAATATCGATATTACCCAGCATCCCAGTTTTAACTATCAATTTCCCTTTTTTCGTCATAAGCAATGAGAACTCAACGTTTTCATGATTACTGAGTTTCTTGATTGAGTTATAAACTGTCGGTTTTACCATGTTTTGTCGTCCTCCTAAGTTGTTATAAAGACATAATATAAAATGATTTTTCTTATACCTATATATAATATCTGTAAAAAATCTAACAAGTAATTCAAATCCTTAAAAAGTAAAGAAAGTCCCGACTCCCGGATTTGAACCGGGGACCTGGTGATTTCCGCTATTACGGGTGAATGGGTCTTAATGCGACCCAGGTATAAAATATAACTACAGTCACCCGCTCTAGCCAAACTGAGCTAAGTCGGGAATGGGTTATACAATCTTATTTGTATTAATTATATATCATTTTCGCATCTCTTTGTCAGAACTGAACAAATTACTTGAATAGTATAGATCTACCGATAAAGTAATTTATTTATATGTCGTTGTTCATCTGTACATAAGTAATTACATCTAAAGCCGTGATAAAGATGGGAAATAAGATTTTTAGACAGGTCATTGAGGAACTTGACTTTGTTGGAGATATTCTATCCTCTGGAATGACTAAGAAAGCGATAAGGAATGAAGGAGCCTTACCTGAAACTGTTTCTAGAGATGAGATGAAAAAGGCTATTCAAAACCATATAGAACCCGCATTGCATGATTTTGTGAGCGAGAAAAAAGCTAAAAAATGGAGGGAAAACACTTTCAAAAAACTAGATAAGCTGGAGGATAACCATGGATAAGATGATCGACGAAATAGATATTGAAAAACTTCAAACTCCAGCTTCCATCGAGGCAATGTATTTTTTCCTTATAGCAATGTTTCTATTTTCATTTGCACTGGTCCCTTTTTTTGGACATGGTGAATTTATCAATAACATCGTAGGGGCTATCTCCATAGTCGTTGCTTTGTTTTCCTTTTTTTATACATATAAATTATATGGTTGGAAAAGTGTAGAAGGAAAAGCTTGGGCAATTCTATTTTTAGCTATGTTGATCGTTCTTATATCAAACCTATCTAGCAGTTTTGGATACTCTAAAATATATTTCATATTGAGATTCATTTCTATACCAATTTTGACGTTTGGATTGTTTTTTAAGCTTTGGTATACGGGCCCTACGTTCGATCTTAGCCAGAAAACAACTGCAGCCATTCTTTTTACAGGTTGGACTTTACTTACCTTAGTTTCATCATTGATCCCAGCATTAGAAGGAGGTTTCGACTACCTTGCTAATCCTTATCCATTTTTCGCTTTCGCAGAGATATTCGCTCTTTTACTTGCAGTTCTTTTGATTCAAACTATAAAAACACGAGGATGGTATTTTGTGGCTGTAGGTCTTTTGTTCATAAGTATGGGTGACATTTTCCATCCTTTAGCTTCAACATACGGTATGATGTATCCTGGATCACCTATCAGATTGTTCTGGTACATCGGGATGGTTCTAGCGGGTTATGGTGCATTCCATCAAAGAAAAGAACATCTAAAGTTATTAGAAAATATGTGAATATCTATTCATTGTCATACCTTTCAGCCTTTTTTATTCTCTGAGTCGGTGGGGGATGAGAATAAAATAACAGTTCTATAACTCTATTCGGATTCAATTCCGCTAGATCTATATCAGATAACCTTTTGAAAGCTGAAACTGCAGCAGTTGTATCATCTATAACTGATAGAACAAAGTCGTCAGCTTTTCTTTCTCTTGATCTACTGTACGCTAAAATCAAAGGATCCACTAGACTGTAAAGTCCATATATTATCAACATAAATAATGGTAAAGCGTAGAAATTCTCAAAGGATGTAAATGTGTTAAAGATTGCTCCAGTCAAATAAAACATCGGGAATATCAATAAGCCTTGTATTAAGATAAAGCGAACGATATCCTTGTTAACGTAGTGTCCCATCTCATGAGCGACCACAGTTTCGATCTCCTTCTCATGAAAGTTTTCCAGTAAAGTATCGAAAAGGAAGATCCTTTTGGTCTTACCCATCCCGGCGAATCCAGCGTTTGCTTTCTTTGTTTTCTTACCGGCTTTGACTTCCATAACTTTCTCAACTTTATCGACGCCATTTGACTCCGCGATATCGGTTAATTTACGGCTTAATTCTTCATCCTCTATTTCGTTTAACTTGTAAAACAATGGAAAAAAAATCAAATGAGACGTGTTCGAGAGCACAACAAGTATCACAAAATAAACGATACCCGCATAAAGCCACCAAAGTTCAGTATAATTTTGACCCAAATAAAAGATGCCTAAAATCAATGGTATACCCAACATCTGCATAATCAAAAATGCCTTGACTTGATCTTTTATCCAGTCGCCTTTGGATTGATTACTAAGTCCATATTTATGTTCTAGAACAAAACCTGAGTAATAGGATACAGGTAAGCCGATCAGATAGATGACACCTGTGAAGAAAAGCACAAAGATAGCACCGCCTATCCAATAATTGTTTACAGGTAGATATGAAAGTACGTCAAAAGCCAAGATTTCCATGACCTCGCTCAAACCACTGAAATATAGAATGATCAAAATAGACAAAGTCAGTATGGTTCCCTGAACGAATCCCGTGTAGAATTTTTGCTTCGAGTAAAGCCTTGCCTTTTTCCGTTTTTCCTTATCGAAGTTATAGGGATACTCGACTTCACTCATAGGATGTCACTCGACTTTAGCTTTTGTGAACTCTTCTCCTTCCCATGGTCTTGTTGCGTCTAAACCCCATTTAGAAGTCAACTCTGGAGCACTCGGATCTAGAGAACTTCCTTTTTGGTCTTCTAAGATGACTAAATCTTTGTGGGGTTGGAATCGAGTAGCTACAGCCCACTCGACTTCTCGATCATCGAATATATCGATGTCGTCATCGACTATTATCACTTTTTTCATAGACGTATGTGCTTCGAAGGCCTTTTTTATAGCTTCTTTGACTTCATCATCACTACTTTTATCCACGGATATAACCCCGTGCAGCCAACTGCATCCACCTTCTGTCAATCTTACATCTTTAACATCAGTTATCTTTCCGACCTCACTTTTCATGACGGACTCCCGTGGCAGTCCCATGAGTAGGAAATGTTCATATCCGCCCGGTAGTAGTGCATGGAAGATCGGATCGTCTTTGTGATAGATTTTATCTATTTTGACAACCGGCTGCTGCCTAATTTTATCGTAGGTGCCAGTTATATCAACGAAGGGACCTTCATCGCCTTCTTCATGTGTGATTCGACCTTGGAAGATGTATTCGGTGTAAGCGGGTACTAGTGCTCCATCCTCCAACTTTACAGCCTGAACTCTTTCATCCATCCCGTTTTTACGTAAAGCAGAGGCGATCTCGAACTCATCTATGTGATAATCTACAGAGGTAGCGCCGGCTAAAAGTATTGAAGGGCAGAGACCGATGGCGATCGATATCTTCAACTCTTCACCGTTCTCTTTTGCTTTTTCATACATCTTATTTAGATGTCTAGGAACGAGTCTGATTGTGAAGGTATCTTTACCAGTGAGCATCATCCTATGGAACGATAAATTCCTATCTCCATCGTACTCTGAGAAAACTACGCCAGAAGTGATATACCTACCACCATCCCCGGGGTAGTATTTTGGGATAGGAAGATCTCTAAGATCGAAATCCGTTACAACGTTATCCAATATCGGTGCATCATCTAATATCTCAACGGGCTCAGGGTTTTCAACCGCTTGAGCCAACAGATCAACAATCTGTGATCTATCTACATTCAAAGCCTTCCCAACCCGTTCACGGGTGCCCCATAGGTTGATCATAAGAGCCCCTCCTGGGAAATTGGGGAAATAAACCGGTTCATCTAGATCTTTCAAGGCTTCTTTAGTGGCATCCATCTCGCAAGATACTTCTTCTTCAACGATCCTTTTCTCGAATTTATTGACAAAAATACTGAAAGACAATTTTCTCACTCCTTTTACTCTTCAACATTCTAACCCATCTACAACATTCATAACTAGTGACCTCCTCACCCACCTGATTTACATCAGGAAGGTGCTTCCTTCCATTTATCCGTGTCTACTGGAATTCTAAAGAGAATTCCATCGATATTTGGAATTTGATTCCAAAAATATCATCTGGTTTTCGGACTACCGAAGGAATCTATCAGGAACGTCCTGATAGGGCGGAACGTCCACCTTTTTGACGGTTGCCACCTACCTCACCGACTTGATATACAGAGGTCAGGTCGTCGGTAGTGGCTTCGAGCACGGTCACGGTGCTCCTGATGCCAGAAGAGGTTTTCTTCGTTCAGGAAAGGTATTCATTCTTTCCTGCCCTGATGCTCTCCACCAACTTAGAGAACTTGGGACTTTCCAACATCCCGATTTCGTATACAACGTATCTTTCTTTGGATATATAAAACTACTCCAATTCATCACCCACCTAAATCAAAGATTTAGGAAGGTGACTTATTGGGGGTAAAAAGTTAAATTTACTCTTATCGAAGTCTTTACAAAAATAATTAATAAAGTTCGACAATAGGAGGACCATGAAAGGGTTATCTTACAAGGAAGCGGGAGTGGACATCGACAAGGAAGAAGAAGCTATCTCGGCTTTGAAGAAAAGTGTTCTTTTTGCCAGAGAGGGCATCGGAGCACCACTGAAAAGCGACTTCACCGGGTTGATAGATTTTGGAGAGTACGCACTCTCACTCTGCACCGATGGAGTGGGGACAAAACTCCTGGTTGCAGATATCATGGAGAAGTGGGATACCGTGGGAATTGACTGTATCGCCATGAACGTTAACGATACTATCTGTCAGGGTGCGGAACCCATCGCCTTCGTAGATTATTTAGCAGTGGAAGAAGCGGATCCAGAACTGACTGAAGAGATCGGGAAGGGATTGGAAAAGGGTGCGGAACTATCTAACATGACGATAATCGGTGGTGAAACCGCAACTTTGGGAGATATAATCAAAGGATTCGATATAGCAGGTACAACCCTCGGTTTCGTGAAAAAAGAGGAGATCATCGATGGGAAAGATGTCGAGGTAGGTGACCGCATAATAGGCCTTCCCAGCTCAGGAGTTCATTCTAACGGTTTCACACTGGCCAGGAAGATCGTCGATGAAAGTGAATACGATTACCACGATGAGATGGAATTTGGTGTTATCGGTTTCGAACTGTTGACTCCCACTAAGATATACGTTAAATCGATCATCAAAGCATTGAAAAAGTACGATATAAAAGCCATGGCCAACATCACTGGAGGAGGTTTGAGGAACGTCAAAAGGGTGAACGAAAAATTCAGATACATCATAGATGACCCGCTTGAACCTCAGCCGATATTCGAATTTTTACAAAAAGAGGGCCGAGTCAGCGATAAAGAGATGTATCAAACGTTCAACATGGGTATGGGATTCTGTTTGATCGTGAGCTCGGAGATATCAGAAGAAGTCGCCGAAGAACTCGGTGGAAAAGTTGTCGGTGAAGTCAAAAAAGGTGAAGGTGTTTACCACACTGGTAAAGATCTGGAATACTGATTAATCTTTTTTTAATACCTTAAAACTTTTTGATTCCTTTAAGAGAATGCAGTGTATCGAGTTTCGAAACGAGTTTTGATATGAAGAAAAGGGATATTAATAAGGTACACCCTACTTGAAATACAGAAGAAGATAAGAACATCATAATATCACGATAAATTCCTCCTCAATTTTTCTTTTGATCCGCACTCACGATAAATTCCTCCTCAATTTTTCTTTTTGTATATTTTTAATATTTTAGAAGTAAATTTACATACAATATTAAATACCTAAGGAAAGACTAATTACATATTATGGATATAAAGAGTACATCAAAGTGATAACCATGAAGAAAATCTTAGTTACGGGGTTCGATCCTTATGGTAAGAACAACGATAATCCTGCCTGCAGAGTTTTAGAGATAATCGATGGCAAGGAATTCCATGGATATAAGATAGACACTCTAAAAGTTCCTACGGTTTATTATCGATCCATAGAGAAAACTGTTGAGAAGATCGAAGAGATCAAACCGGAAGCTGTTATATGCGTGGGGATGTCGAACCGAAAAAAGATATCTGTGGAAAGAGTGGGTATAAATTTCAACGATGCAAGGATACCTGACAATGATGAGCAGCAGCCAAAAGATGAACTTATAGATGAAGATGGAGAAACTGCGTACTTTTCTACATTACCTGTTAGAGAGATATATGATAGGTTAATAGAAGAGGGTATTCCAGCACATATATCCAACACCGCCGGTACTTTTGTTTGCAATCATCTGATGTACGGTGTACTGAATCACATCTACAAGGATGAATTAGACATCAAGGCTGGATTCATACATGTACCAATGATGCCCGAGCAGACTTTGGATAAAGATAAACCCAGTATGTGTTTGGATTTGACGGCCAAAGCTGTTGAGATAGCAGTTGAAACCACTATAGAACATCTAGAGTGATCGATGATGTGGTACGTTTATATTTTAAGACTGGAAGACGATTCCCTTTACACCGGTATCACTAAAGATATCGATAGAAGGATAGAAGAACATGAAGATGGGCGGGGCAGTAAATACGTAAGGGGAAGGACACCTGTAGAACTCGTTCACTCCGAAGAACGTGAAACCATGAGTGAAGCTTTAAAAAGAGAAGCCGAGATCAAAAGGTGGAGTAAAGTTAAGAAAGAGGACTTCGTAAAGAAAAATGGATGTGTTTGATAGATGGATATAGATAAGATCGATTATTTGATAACCGCTATAAAATACGATAAAAAGGATCAACTCTTCGAGAAGGTCAGAACCCATGAACATATGGATGATCATGCTGTAGGCTATCCTTACCCAGAAGAGAGGGATAGGGTTTTGGAGAACTTGGAAGAGGGATGTTTCTATGCAACTTTGATTTCCCCGGATGATGACCAATTTGATTACCAGGTTGGGAAGAAGGTATCATTAGTGGAATTCGAAGGAGAGAAATTCATAAGGACCGATGGAGAAAAAACAAACAGAGATTACCTGGAAAATGTGATCATAATCCAAGACAAGATACCATAATTTTAATTATAGCTTTGTAAATATCGATACGGACTGATTCAAATGGGAGTTGGAAAGATAATAACGATGGGAGGGAATGTTAGTATCTCACCCACTGAACCACTGTTCAAAGAATTTTTTAACATCTCCCAGATCATATCTGACGGACAACCCACTATCGGTGTGATACCCACACCAAGTGGTGAACCAGATAAAAGTGGAGAGATTTATTCACGCCTTTTCAAAGATATAGGAGCCAACACGGTCGTTTTAAACCCTAAAAGTAGAAGTGAAGCCAATTCTCAAAAGATTCTAGAAGATTTAGATAAGGCACATTCTTTCTTTATAACCGGTGGCAATCAGCTCAGGATAACTGACCTTTTACAAGGTACCGAGATGGTTGATAAGATCAAGGATAAGTTTCATCAGGGTGCTCTAGTAGGAGGAACAAGCGCAGGTGCGGTCTGTCTTACTGAGGCCATGATCTTTGAAGGGACTATCAAACGACATTTTTACAAAGGCGAGGTGGATATGGTTAAGGGTTTGGGGTTCATAGAAGACGTAGTCATAGATACACACTTCGCAGAGAGGGGACGTTTTCCCCGGTTGATACAAGTGGCAAGTGAAAATCCTGATATGTTAGGTATAGGTTTGGGGGAGAGAACTGGTGCAGTTTGGGACTTTGATAAAAAAGAATTCGAAGTTATCGGAAGTGGCAATGTCGTTGCTATACAAGGCAGACATCTAACGAAAAGCAATGTTCCAGAACTAGAACTCGGTGATAACATGTCAGTTAGTGGTATCAGAGTTCATGTTCTAGGGAACGGAAGTAGATTTCAGTATGAGGAGTGCGAACTTTACCTTCCTGAAGATGAGGACTAGAAAATATTGTGAAAGGGTTTAGAGGAAATTACGGTAGAAACAAAGCTTAGTAATTTCGTTGCGTGATTATAGCAGCGCTTTACTACGTAATTCTAGTTGATGTCAAGGACACTTGAGATTCCAAAAATTGTGTCCTAGACCATACAACCGATGAATAACGGGATGAGTTCTATCTAAAAAGATATCGATCATCAAGATATTTTTTATCCATCTTCTGAACACTTCATCAGTTATGTAATAAAGTCCATCTTTATCCTTGCTTATGATCATAGAAGAAAGGATGATGTTCATGTTACTGGAGATATTACTAGATGAGGTCTGCATTTTATCTGCGACCTCAGTCATATTGATGCACCGTCTTTCACTCATGGCTTCTAAAATTGCCTGCTGTTGGTCAGTTAATACACGTGAAAATCTTTCCTCGAACTGAATATTGAATTCGTCTATACTGTTCAGAGGTAGGGAAACCCCACGGCTCTGCTGTGTGGGAGGATGTCACATACTTTTAGATAAAATTAAATCCATATGTATTATTTATGAATATTATATTTAAAACATTTGTGTATATCTCTTATCTTGTTCCCAATTTTTCTAGAAAGACGTTCTGCCAATCTTTGAACTCTTTGAACCCCATCTTTAAGTATTTTGATTCCTCAACATCAAAATTTTCCACGACATGTATCAATTCATCCTCAAAATCAAGACCATATTCGTCCAACTTTGATTTGTATCTTTCATAATCAAAATCAGAATAGATCAACATCGAAAGTATATCAACAGCATCTTTTTTTCCTTTCACACTTCCTCTCCTATCGATCTCTGCATTCTGTTTAAGGATCACAAGGTCTTCTAATATAGGTACTGTAAAACCCTCTATCTCCGTAACATCCATATCCTCCAAAGGAAAGCCTAGTTCAGAATAATATATTACATAGATATCAATATCGAATTTGTCCCTCTGGATTTCATATTTTTTCGGACGGTCGTTCTTCGTCACATCGAAATACTGCTTTAATTTCCCCAAGGTTTCGAAATCTATAACGATATCGATATCTTTGGATTTGTGTTGCTTCGTCCAAAGATATACAGCCCATCCATCGATGAGGATAAAGTCGTATTTTTTAGAGAACTTCTGTAAACTCTCCCAGCTAGCTTTAGTAAGTGATTCATTCCAATACTCTGTCATGCAACTCCCTCGTAAATTCCTTAGCATACCATTCTTTTATATTCCAAAGATCAGCAAATATCAGTGCATCGTTCACTTCCATCTCCTTTTTGAATACGAAAAGATTTGGAGGTCCTTTCGTCTTCGGGAACCTCCTTTTTATCTCATCGAAGGCTTGTTCATCTGCATATACATAGACTTCTGAGTAGTCCGCTGGTACCTCCTCATATATGAATTTGTATGCTGTGTATGCGGTGAATTCTACACCACCAGGCATCGATCTTTCTATCTCCCTAACCTTTTTGTTAACCCTTGTTCGATAAACTAAATCTTTTTCTGTGTTTCTTATGCTAGCCATGTACATCAATATCTTCTCCTTATCTCTAGTTTTTAAGCCCCTATTTGATACGTCCACTGCTCCCATATTTTCCAGTTTTTTTACCGTTCTATTCACCGTACTTAAAGAGATATCTAATTCCCTGGACATCTCGGCCTGGGTCGTTTTCTCATGATCCATCAACCATGCACATACCATTACTCCTTTCTTCATCTTTCGATGTATTGTTATTTATTGTTATATATCTTTCGATTAAACGGAAACATATTTAAAGAAAATCTACAGCTTATCGAAAGATAAGCCTTTGTTTCAACATCTACAATAGATAAATAATGACTGAATGGATCTTGAAAACTTTTACGACTTATCGTGGAGAACATTACCGGCCCGGTGAAGTGCTGGAGTTAACCACGGAACAGGTCGAGAGCTATCCCTTGAAGGCTCTTGTAGGTCGGGGACATCTGGTTAGAGCCGGGGATGATAGAGATAGTACACCACTTGAGACGGATATGCTCGAGGAAGTGGACGGTATCGGTTCGGCCTATTCCGAGAGGATAGTCGAACTGTACAGAACTGTTGAAGAACTGGTTGAAGCCGGTGCCATGAAGATTTCTGAGGATATCAGCGGTGTTGATCTGGATAAAGCAGAGGAGATCATCGAACAGGTGAAGTGAACCTATGGTCCTCAAGATCAAGGTCAATCGTGGGGATACGCTTGTCAGGAGTTTTGAAGTTAAGAAGGACAGAGAGCCAGTCGATATCTCCGGATGGACCTTCAGGTTGACCGTTAAGAGATCTGTTTTTGATAGTTATTCCGAAGCTGTGATCAAGAAGGTTGAAAAAGAGCATGATCAACCGGTTAAGGGTAAGACATCTATAGTTTTGAGAGGGTATGATACCGATATCGAGGAGGGGGCGTATTACTTTGATGTGCAGGTAGAGAATGGAATCGGTGATCGTAGATCTGTGAAAGGTATGTTTGTGGTTGAGAGGGGGGCTGGGTATGATGCTTGATTGCATCTGACGGACGATGAAAGTTCTTGGACGAAAAGTGTAATCTTCACCGTATATTTTACAGAAAATGAATTCGGGCACGAAGTGAATTACGGTATCAGCTCTTCTTACGCCGGTGATACCGCAGAGATATGGTTATGACCAAAGCGATAGGCATGATCAGTATCCACCATAACGATGACACGTTTTCTCTGGTCTCATCCGGCGGGTCCTTCTCTTCGGATTGGTGCACGGTGACCGTGATACTGTCGCTGTCGGTGTTGCCCTCTGCGTCTTCGACTGTAAGAGTGACGACGTATTCACCGGGGTCGGTGAATTCAAAGGTCGGAGTAACACCCAGCAGTTCGACATCGCTTCCGCCGATTTCCATCTGCCAATGGTATCGGACCACACCTATGTTGTCCTCGGATCCGGTGCCGTTGAAAGTCACGAGTTCACCCTTTTTTATATCCATATCAGAACCGGCATCCGCTTCCGGCGGGATGATATCGACTACGTCAACGGTGCGGGTCTCCGTGGAGTTACCCGTGCCGTCGCTATCCCAGGCGGTTATATGGTACTCGATCTCAACGGTGTCTTCCGGCAGCGACGTCACGTGCTGCCATATACCCTCTGTCTCGGCCAGGGAAACGCTGTTGATCGTGCCGGGATCAATGCGGTACTCCACCTGCACATCGGAGATGTCCAGCAAAGACGAAACCTCGGCTTCGAAAGTGAACTCCTCACCGGTGTACGCCTCGTCGTCGGTGAGGTCATTTATCTCAGGCGGTGGTAAAGCAGCAGTGGTGAACGAGTAGTACTCACCGTCGTTGTCGTCAGTGGAACTGTAACCTTCTTCATCCAACGAACTCACCTCGAAGTAGTAGGTTGTGTTGTGCTCTAATCCTTCTAACAGGAGAGAATGATCTGTGACCAAAGAGGAAGAGTAAACGGATTGATAACCTGACAGATCCGCATTCTCCGAGTAACGCACCGTACTGTCCGTTGGTCTGTCAGTGCTCCACTCGACGACCGCCGAGAACTCGGTTATATCTATAACACTCACATCAGTTATCTCGGGAGGAGGTACAGCAGCAGTGGTAAACGAGTAATATTCGCCGTCGTTGTCATCGACGGTTGTATTACCGTTCTCGTCGGTCGAACTCACCTCGAAGTAGTAGGTTGTGTTGAAAGTTAAATCCTCCAGCGGGAACGAATGTTCCTGTTTGAGATAGGACTCGCTGACGGTTTCGTTATCCGAAAAGTCCGGGTTCTCCGAGTACCTGACAGTGCCGTCACACTCACGGTCGGTTTTCCACTCGACAACCGCCGAGTACTTCGTGACGTCGGTAACGTTCACGTCGTATATCTCCGGCGGTCCAGATTCCGAGATGAAGTCCGGGTTGCGCTTGTAGTACAGTTCACGGTTACCATGGCGCAGATCATTCCATACAACGTGCTTCATGCTGTCAACCATAGCGATACTAGGATCCCATGAATTATTTACAGTATAAGTCAACCTCAAATCGTCCTCCCAACTGATGCCTCCGTCCAATGACTCTTTGAAATATATTTGCGTATCCTCACCTTCCTCGATCCTACCCGCCCAGACCACGTTTACCTCATCACCTAATACCGATATATCAGGATTTGAGACCAAGTCGTACGGGCCCCAGAGCAACTGCGCCGGACTCCACGTCTCACCGTTGTCCGTCGAGTTGCGGTAGTAGAGGTAGTAGGTTGACCCTACCATCCTTACCCAAATAACATGAATATTATTTTCATCTACGGCAATCGCACCGCTGATTTCGCTGTCAGGGGTATCAGCTAGTATGAAATCGTCGCTCCAAGTTTCTCCATTATCATAAGATACTTTATAGAAAAGATCACCGGATGTTACTCCATATCTAGCATCGCTCCATAATACATGAACCGTTTCTCCCTCTACAGCGATCTGTTGAGAGGCACTGTAATATGGTGCATCCGTCATCCTCAATTCCCCCTCCCATGTCTCGCCGCCGTCGAGACTTCTGTTGTAGTAAAGCTCGGTGTTCAGAGGCCATGACTCGTCTTCGTGTCTTTCATCCACCCACACCACGTGTACGCTTATACCGTCGTCGCCCACGGCGATCGTCGGGCCCACCGAGTCGTAGCCATCGTCCCTGGAGATCAACCGCTCGGGATGCCAGGTCTCGCCTCCATCGGTCGAACGGCGGTAATAAGTTTGCCGGGAAACTGAAGGTGCGAGCCGGTCCCAAACCACGTGAACGTGATCTCCGTGTACAGCTATGTCGGGATTCCAAACGGAATATTCATGTTCCGACATCCGTAACGGTTCCGACCAAGTACGACCATCATCCTCCGATTTCATATAAAATACTTCATAATAACCATTGTCCTCACCCATAAACCGCTCCCATACAATATGTATTTCATCACCCTCAGTCGCCATGTTTGTTTTCCTATTGGCGTTGGTATGATTCGTCAACCTTACATCTTCGCTCCACCCTTCCGGCGACTCGGTCAGTTCGGCTGTTGGTTGGGCAGAATCCGTCAACGGTGCCGTCAAAGCCGTACACAAAACCACCGCCAATATTATCGATACAGCGTTTTTTATCCTCATTCCGCTTTATAATACGTTTTCATTCGTTATTACGTTTTCGCAAAACACCCGATACCGTACTAAATCCGTGAGATATCACCCGAATTTAAAACGATAATCTCTCACATCCAGGAACCGATGATCTACAAAAACTAGAGTATCACCTCACAGATTTAGAACATCCCCCTTTTCACCCACTTCGTATATAAAGCCTCCCGTTAATTCGTACTAAATCCGTGAGATGGTTAGTATACTAGATCCGTGAGATGGAAGGTCTAGATTCTTACAGATAAGTTTCGTTTTCGAGGAAGGGATAGCAGATAAGTCTTCATCCTACATACCCCTCAAAATTTCTTTTTTTCTGACCTGATAAACCGTTAAATATCCCACGCCCCCACTTCCAGCCACCCACATGACTGACATCGTTCTGGAACTCGGAGACCAACACTACAACATAGACATGGGAGACGGTTTTGTGATCTCTCCCGAAGTTAGATTTTTAGATCTTGTCGATACTCCGGAGAGCTACGTCGGTCAGGCCAGATTGATACCTAGAGTTGTTGGATCTGAAGATAAGCTGGAGTTCCATCAACCCGGGATAGGTGATCTGAATCCCAAGGACCATCATCTTTTAGATGGTCTCACAGACGACGACCACCCGCTTTACCTTCGGCACGATGGACAGCGGGAACTAACGGGAGACTTGATCCTAAACGTATTCATCTATCATTTTAAAAATTCTTAAATATATATGCTTATTGATAATAAGAAAATATTTATAACTAAAATATATTATAATATGGGTAACCATGTTAGGAGGAAATAAATTATTTGCCTTTGTTAGTATTTTTATCATCGTGAGCTCCGCTTCTGCGACATACCACTTTTTATCGGGTCCTGATAACGTTTTAGAATCCGATGAGGAACCGGATGTGTTGGAGGATGAAGTGAATTGGCATTACAAGATCCCTGTCGAAGTTCACAGCGGTATGTACGAGAGAGAGGATCGTGTAGTCTCGCAGGTCGTGAACGTTGCCAAGGAGATCGGAGGTATGGGTAATTATGACAAGAACTCGCTGCGGGTGCATGAAACGACCGACAGCTGGTACCCGCTGTGGG
>JAFDTG010000014.1 GCA_019594235.1 Candidatus Saliniplasma halalkaliphilum
ATGACATTGATATTTTTTTCTTTAGCGATATCGATGATACCTGCTATTTGACCGGGACCGGGATCCTCTCCTTCGATCTCGATAGCAAGCTGCTCCAGGCCGTAGTCGTCAGCGAAGTAGCCCATCGATGGATGGTATATCAAAAATTTCTCTCCATGGTAAGGTTCCATCTTATCTCTGATTTCTTGATGTAAGTCTTGAAGTTCAGTGATATATTCCTCAGCATTTTCGCTGTACAAATCCTCGTTGTCAGGGTCGATCTCCACGATTTCAGAGACAAGATATTCTATCATCTTTTCAGCTTTGTTTAGAGATAGCCAAGTATGTGGATCGGCTCCCTCATCGTGATCATGAGAAGTCAAAGAAGGAGTTTCGAGTATCATGTTCTGTTTTTCCTCGCTTACGAATACACTTATCGATGGAGTTTCGTATAGTAAATCATCGTGGTGCCATAATTGGAAAACGATCCTTGTATTACCCTCATCTTCACCAATTATATGCACGTGATCGGTGTGCTCCTTGAAGCTAACTATACCTTCATTCGCACCATCAACCAAATCTACCTTTAGCTCATGATGGCCATCTAGCTCAACATCGTGTCCATGTTTATCTTCTATATTCGCACCTAGAGACAGGTGTTCTCCCAATGTGACTTCTGGCAGACTTCCGTGCCAATGTTCTGAATGCACATAAGCGGTAACTTCATCGGTACTCCTATCGATTATCTCGAATTTTTGGATTTCATGTTCTTGACTTTCACCGAAATGCCTGAGATTTATGGCTTGACTAGCATCAACGACCTCCATATCTGGATTCTGATCCATCATGTTGTCCATGTATCGTTCTTCGAATTCAATCCCAGAACCCAGTTTGAAATATATATCTGCCTTACTCAATTCCTGCATCAATCCTGGGTTGGGCTCGTAAGTATGGGGATCCTCCCCAGGAGGAACCATAACTACTACCTTTACATTGTCCCCACCTATGTTCTCCACCCATTCCCTTTGTGGTGGTATCGTTACAGCGACTACTAAATCATATTCACCATCATCATCTTCTAAACAACCAACAGCAAACGTAGAAACCAACATCAAACTAATCATCAATATTATCAATTTTTTCTTCTTCATTTTCTTTCACCTCATTTACCGAACTCTCTTCTTATCCAATGACATTCCTCTAGATCATCTGGTTCGTATGGAGGATCTAAACAGAGACCGCACTCACATTCTAGATATTCACGATAATTCTTATCGATCCTATCCATCATCTTATCACTAACGATGGGCCCCAACCTACTGGACTCTCTGCAGGCTTCATCGAAGTCCATCCCCAAAGATTCTTGAAGGAACTTTTCAAGCAGGTGATGGCGTTTGATATCCTCTTCAACTATATCCACACCATCGCCGTTTAGAATCAACCCTTCTTTAGACAAGTATTCCCCCAAACCTTGACTTTCCAGACGTCGCATCTTTTGGAGTGCACCTACTCGGCTCACATCCATATCCTTTGCCAACTCTGCAGGACCTACGGGCCTTTTGTAGCCCTCCTTCAAGTAGATAGCTCTGATGTACTTACGATCTCTTTCGGTCAGGGACTTCTTCCTCATAACGTTAAGTAGTGGTTAACGAACATAAAAAGTTTACCCTCTAGAACCACCAAAATATAAATATCAATAGTCGGTTATGTAGTATAAATGAAAATCCGCTTTTCACCTCGATATAAATTACTCATTTCGTTATTCCTGATATTCTTACTTTTAACATTACCAACATCTAGTGCAGTTCAACCTGCTTCTGATTTTACCGTTCCTACTACATCAAATGATGATTTCACTCTATCCGAACAGCAGGAACCTGTAGTTTTAGAATTCATGACTCCTCTCTGCATTCAATGTAGGGAAGTCGAGGAGAACTTGAAAGACCTGCATCCAGAATATGGGGACGAATTCACTTTTCTTTCCATCGATATAGATAGTAATCCCATCGATTATTTAAAAGATTTAAAGGAAGGCCGAAACATACCATGGGAATTAGCCAGTGGTGATGCTGACTTGTTCTCAACCTACCAGGGAACCGTCGTCCCTATATTGGTCATCATCGATTCAGAGGGCTATATCACATACGAGAGAAGAGGTGTTCCTTCAAAAAACGAATTGTCAAGAGAGTTCGATAAAGTTTTGGAAGGAACCGCTGAAAGATTAGATCTTAGAGAATATGGTATCTACACAATTGCGATCCTTGGAGGATTTGCATCGTTCTTCTCACCGTGTTCGTTTCCACTACTACCTTCTTACGTGGCATATTACATAAGACCTGATGGAAAAAATAAAAAGCAAACCGGTCTTTCAATGGGTCTAAAAGCGTCTCTTGGTATAGTCATGGTATTTGGAATAATAGGCGCGATAGCAGTCAGTGGGGGAAGATGGTTAGCGGAGTACATACCTTACCTGGAATTGATAGTCGGAATATTGATTTTGATACTCGGTATATTTATTCTTTCGAACATCGATATCGGTGGACATCTTTCGAAAAATCTAAAAACGTTAAAAGATAGATTAAAAATGAATTCTAGCAAAAATAGTAACGATTCTTCACCCTTCTTCTACGGTCTCGGTTACGGAGCTTCATCTGCAGGATGTACCGCCCCGGTTTTCATAGCGGTGATATTATCATCATGGTTATCCCAGGGTATCCAGGGCGCCATAATAGTACTGCTGCTTTATCTGATAACCATGTCGATGCTAATGATCATATTCTCCCTGATAACCGTGCGCTTCAAAAATGTTTTACAAAGAGAACTTAGTGAAGCTTCTTTATGGATTAGCAGAATTTCTGGAATTGTTCTAGTTATAGCGGGTTCGTACCTGGTCTATAGTTTTATCATACTTTAAAACTCAGTGAACGTTCCACATCACACTATCATCCCCCGAGTTGTGGATCCAGTAACCGCTTCCCCTTTTTAAGATCACTTCACCAGGTTCAATATATTCGATAAAATATTCCCTAGAACCATTATAAATTCCCACCGCGTCAACTTCACTCGGTAACTCACTTTCAGAAACATCATTCATAGCTGCGATGCCGACCATGTTCCAACCTGGTTCTAACTCCACTAAAGTTCTAGTTGGAACAACACCTGTTAAATTCAACTCTTGCTGCTCTTGAACGTTTACCCAGAAGCCCATACTCCGTTCAAGTGTTATCGGTTCGTTAAAATGATCTTCTCTACCGGGAACGAAGCTCAACCAACGGTCGTCTTCACTAGAATAATACATGACTTTTTCATAATCTACGGTTGATAACAGTTCATCCAACTCAACTTCTCCCATTTCGATGCCGAATGAAACGAAATTCCATCCACCTGAATCGTTATTCAGTTCGATAACATTATTCGACTTCACAACTTCATCCATCAAAGGTTCGGAGTCTAGACCGTGATAACCGTATCCGTTATCATCGGAAGGATGTGGAATCTCGGTATCACCTACTCCATCTTCTGCCGTTCTACCTCCACTACCGTCATCATCTCCACCGTAGTCACTCCAATGATTTCCATTTCCCAATCCATCTGACCACGAATTGTCCTTAGAAGATCCATCTACTGAATGAACCTGGAACGTATTGTTTACAAAATTGTTATGATGGAACGTATTGTTCTCTGAGTTGAACATATCTACTCCCCGGTAATTCTTTCTAAGATCGTTGCCATATATAGTGTTGTTAGATGAGGAAGCAAGGGTGACACCGCTTTCAACATTAGAAAGATCATTATGCCTGATCGAAAATCCTGAACAATTTACAAGTATTATCTGTCCGGATATGAATTCTAAATCAACATCTGAATTATCGATGTAGTATTCCAATGACCCATCACCTACCTGATTCCCGTAAATCTCATGTGTATTCCAACCTTCTCTAACATCACTCTCTAAGTTGAGACCATCGCCCAGGGTGTTGTTAACAAATCTACTGCGAACAGATTCGAAAATATAAGCACCTCTTTCGTTATCGGTAAAATTATTATCCAAAACACTTACATCGTCAGATCTGCTCAAATAAATTGAGTGATATCCAGAAGATGAAACAAAATTACCGCTAAAAGTGGAATTCTGAGAACCTGATACTCGTATACCCTGTTGCTCTGAACCGCTGACGGTACAATCTTTCATCAAGTTACTACTGTCTTGATAAAACAATATGCCTGTAGAACAATTTTCTATTGTAGAATTCATAAGCGAGTTAGATTTACTTTGAAAAAATACTACTCCTTTACCGCTTTCAGATACGTGAATACTGTTCAGAGAATTACTATTCCCTACGACCTCTATTCCGACTTTGGACTGCTCCACAGAGATATTGCCGATATAGCAATCATCCGCTTCCACTTTAACTCCGTAAGACTCACCACTTATCACTACACCTTCTTCTCCTTCCAATGTCAATGATTTATCGATCAACACATCCTCCTCATAAAGTCCTGATAAAACCTGTATCTCATCTCCCGGTTCAGCTTTATCTACGGCCTCCTGGATTTTAAGGTGATCTCCTTCACCTCCAGCATCTACGATCAATACATCACCTGAAGTTTCCATGGGGATTACAGTAAATGTTGATACAATTAACGATATTGTAAGCAGTACCGTCCAAAGCGTTCTTCCATTAATATCCATTCAAACACATCGATGGCCACGGCAACTAAGAAGGGTTTATAAAATTTTATACGATAACACTCTCCTGGCACTACGAAACCTTTTTAATACCCCTATTCTTCTAAACAATCGGTCCGATTTCAAATGGAGATGTCAAAACGTCAGGAATACGATTTCAAGAAAGCCTTGGAAAAGATCAAAGAGATGAAAGGTAGAGGTACAGAACTTATTTCACTATACATCCCTCCAGATAAACAGATATCCGATGCAGTTGCTTATCTCAAAGAGGAGATGTCAGAGAGTTCGAATATAAAGTCTAAATCGACCAGAAAGCATGTCCAAAGTGCTTTGAAATCAATACTTTCCAAATTAAAATATTTCAAAGAACCACCTAAGAATGGTGTAGTTTTCTTCGTGGGTCACGTTTCAGCAACTGGTGATCAAACCGATATGGTCTCAGAAGCCGTAGAACCGCCTAGACCTATCGAGACTTTCCTATACAGATGCGACTCAGAGTTCTACGTAGAACCTCTGAAAAAGATGATGGGGGAGAAAAAGAAATACGGCTTAATAGTCGTGGATAGGAGTGAAGCCACCATCGGTTTGCTCCACGGTAAAAAGGTTGAAACGTTAAAGAATATCCAATCACTGATACCTAGTAAGCACTCTAAAGGTGGTCAGTCCGCTCAAAGGTTCGAAAGACTCATCGAAGGAGCAGCACACAACTACTTTAAGAAGCTCGGAGATTTGGCCAATAAGTTGCTTCTGAACGAAGATCTCGAGGGAGTTATCGTTGGGGGACCTGGAAGGACCAAAGAGGAGTTCGTGGAAGGAGATTATCTACATCACGAACTAAAAAACAACGTTATCGATACGTTCAATACCGGTTACACCGACGAGTACGGTCTAAAAGAGTTGATGCAGAAAGCTCAGGATACTCTTTCAGAACTCGTTGTGATGGAAGAAAAAAAATTGATCAACCACCTCATGGAAGAGATCAAAAAACCCAACGGAGGGTTGGCAGCATATGGAGAAGAGGAAGTTGAACGTGCTTTACAGCTTGGAGCCGTTGACACCTTACTGATCTCAGAAGGACTGAATAAAGAACATATAATAGTTGACTGTCCTGAATGCGGGTACGAAAACGACCACATCGTAAAATCCAATAAAAAGAAAGAGATGGATTGCCCTGAATGCAGCGCTCCTTTAGAGATCTCCGAAAGAAGAGACGTTGTAGATGAACTCTATGAAAGGGCGGAACAAGTGGGTTCTGATGTTGAACTCATATCTGATGAATCAGAAGAGGGTAAATTGCTTCTCGATGCATTCGGAGGTTTAGCAGCAATACTTAGATTTAGAATTTCGTGAGGATAGGAATATGGGTTATATACTCGATGAATTTGAGAATGAAATAATCCGGGAGATTAAAAATACTTTAGATTTAGATACAAAGATAGATATCCCTCTGGAGATCCCAGACGAGGAAAGAGGGGATTTCGCGTTACCGTGCTTCATATTTTCAAAACACTTAAAAAAATCACCTGATCACATTGCCAAAAATCTTGTAGAAAATATCAAATTAGAGTTAGGAACTGCTGAACAGGCAGGGCCTTATGTAAACTTTAAACTCGACAATAGACGATTGGTTAAAGAAACAATCGAGAAATGTCTAGAATACAAAGAATCTTATGGAAAATACCCGAACAAGGATGAGAAGATTACACTTGAGCATACAAGTGCGAATCCCAACGGACCACTACACGTTGGAAGAGCAAGAAATCCAATTATCGGTGACACCCTGGTAAGGGTGTACGAGAAGATGGGATTCGAAGTCGAACGCCAATATTTTGTAAACGATATCGGTAGGCAGATGGCTATCTTTACTTGGGGAAGTTTGAATATAGATGAGGATGGACTCCCAGAACCTGAACGAGATAAAATTGATTATCATATGGTTAGGTATTATCAAAAAGCTAATTCTCTGCTTGAAGAGAACCCTGATATCGAAGACGAGGTTCGGGGTATCATACACGCAATGGAGCAGGGAGACGAAGATATCTTAAAAGTATTCAGGAGAAATGCTGAGAAGGTCCTAGAAGGTGTTACCGGATCCCTGAAAAGACTTAACATCCACTTGAATAGTTTCAAGAACGAGTCTGATTTTGTAGTCGATGGTTCTGTCGATGAATTGATCAGTAAAATGGATAAGACTGAATACTGTGAAAGAGAAGATGGTGCCCTTTTCTTCGAAAAAGAAGGAAGGAGAACCTTCCTTACACGAGACGACGGTACCAACCTTTATCCTGCAAGGGATCTGGCGTATCACGTATGGAAAGCAGAAAGAGCAGATTCTCTTCTAAACGTTTTGGGTGAAGACCATAAATTGCATGGAGAATTCCTTAGAAACGCCCTCAACGCACTAGATATCGATCCTATACCCGAAATAGTTTTCTATTCATTTGTGAGCTTTGAAGGGCAGGAGATGTCTACACGTAAGGGTATTTACGTGACCTTAGATGATCTCATGGATACAGCCCAAGAAAAGGCTAGGGATGAAATATTGAAAAGAAGAGACGACCTATCCGACCAGGAAATAGAAGAGATCTCCGAGAAAGTCGGTATGGGGGCGGTCAGATTCAATATCATAAAAGTTCAACCTGAAAAGCCTATAGATTTTAAGTGGGAAGAAGCGCTTAATTTCCAGGGCGATACTGGACCGTTCATACAATATACCTATGCTAGAAGCTGTGGAATTTTAAATAAATCTGATGAGGAAATTACTCTAGAAAAAGTGGACTTAAGTAAATTAAAAGAGGAAGGGGAAATCAAACTGATCAAAACCATGGCTAAGTTCCCTAAGTTGTTAAGTGGAGTTCAAAAGCAGAATTCGCCTCATAGATTAGCAAAGTATGGTCTAGAACTGGCATCTGAGTTCAATCAGTTTTACAGAGATCATCACGTTTTAAAATCTAGAAATAAAAAGAAAGAGAGAATCTTACTGGTTACCGCTTACAAATATGTTTTAAAAAGTTTACTTGATACGTTAGGCATCGATGCTCCGGAATCAATGTGAAAAATAATTAAAAAAATAAAGGGTTTTTTATTGGTGTTTTACTGGAACTTCTCTTTGTAGAAATACAATCCTACAGTAACACCGATTATGACTATTGGTACCAAAGCGTAAATTATGTACCTGCGCCACGCGGGTGGTTCTATTCTTAAATCAAGTTGTAATGTATTATCAACTCTCAGTTCTTCAGGTTCTTCAGCATCAACAACTGTTACGTTCAAAGTCATGTCCCTATCTTCTTCAGGAGTCCATGTGAAGGATATCACTTTCATCTCGTTTGTATCGATTGTAGCATTAGTTTCTTCGCCGTCTTTCTCGAAAGTCCATTCAGTTATAGGTACAACTTCACCATCAACAGACAATCTTACATCGATGTTCTCGGCCATTATATCTCCAAAGTTAGTGACGTTAACTGATACTGTCAATTCTTCGTTGGTACGTTTTTCTCCGGAAGTCCTTAAATTCGATAACTCTAAGTCCGGTGTTGGTCCAAGTGTTATCCTTACTGTCCTAGATATGTTCTCATAGTTTCCATGTTCATCTGTTGCGTTGAGACTTATTGTATACTCGCCGATGCTATCGAATTCATAATCTTCTAATATCATTCCTTCATATTCGAAACCATCTTCTTCGATCCACCACGTAAAGGTTTCAACTTCACCTATTTCATCATCGAAACCCGCAGGGTCGTATGATTCCGATGCATCCAATGTTACAGGATATCTCTGTTCGATCCTATCTCCAGCAAGATCGTCGCTGTAGATCGTTACATTTTCTTCGTCTTCTGTCTGGTAGGTTAAGTTGAACAAAGGAACAGGAGGAGTAACATCGTTTACAACTATTTCCTGCTCGTATATCTCCCAGTTTCCAACAACATCAGTGATGTTTAGTGATACATTGTAAGTACCATGTAATTCGAATGTGTGTGTGACATTGTACATTTCTGGCCCTTCAACAGGATCAGATCCGTCAGTGAAGTTCCATTGGTAATAACCGATCTCGCCGGAGTCGTCTGTGAAATTATAAGCACTTAGAGAGGCCTCTTCTCTTTCATCAACGTTGAAATCACCTTCGATCTCACCCGTTGGAGCTTCGTTGTCAACAAATACAGTTACTTCATCAGTTGTTATATGTCCACCGGTTTCTTCAACTTCAACAACTAGTTCTTTCTCTCCAGAACCTACGAATATGTGGTTTATTTCTTCTCCAGTACCTATTTCAACACCGTCGAGGTACCATGTGTATATGGCATCTTCTTCGCTGCCCACAGGATCAATGAAATCTGCAGTACAGGTTACGTTGGTATCATGTCTTACGATGTAGTAATCTGTTACTTCGTCATTCTCTTCGATCTCTCTTCTGTAAACTCTTGGATCTTCTTCTAGTATTAAATCAACTTCACCGGGCTCACTAAGTTGAACAGTCAATCCCACATGGGTTTTTTCGGTACCATCAAAAGTATCGATATGAACAGTTGTAAAGCCAGTTATATCGACATGTTCCACAAAATTAGTTCTTTCATACCCATTTGGTAAATCGATCTCGTAAGAATAATCTCTATAGTTTCCAACAACATAATTCTGCTGTAGATATAGATCCAAATCATGACTATCTTCGGGTGATACTTCATGGACTAATTCGTATTCAGCACTTGAAGTTGAATGTATTTCCATGTCCATCTCAAATACGTTAACTGAATCCCCTTCTTGCTCTAAACCTGGGAAGTCTATGTCAAATTCGTAATCAACGAGTCGATAAGACACTCCATCTACCTGAATTAATCTATGGGATGATGGGATATTAGACTCTATGTATTCTAATTCCTCTTTGAAAGTCTGAAGTTCATTGTAGTCCAACTCTAAGTCTCCGTCACCAAAGGCTAGATCAATCTGTAAAGCTAATAAACCGATATTCGAGTAATCCATCGGTTGGATCATCGTGTCAGGCTGATATGATCTTTCTCGAGTTATGTCCATGGTATCCCAGTTTTCACCAAATTCGATAGTGGTATGGATATGCTCTTCAGCACTTCTCTCAACTGGGTCTGTCCTACCAATCATAGTTATTTCGTCTCCCGAAACAAACAAATCTTCATCAAAATAAGGAAGGTAACCATCTGAGTCTATTACTAATGTATAATTACCCTCTCTGGGAGCAGCTATCTCAAAATAAGGACCTTGTTCAACAGTTTCATGGAATACACCCATGACTTCGTGATATAATGTGACCCTCAAATTTGTGTTAACACCACCATCTACAGACCAAAGATATCCAGTGACCAATGGAGTCTCTAGATCGTCGGTCAATGTGATATTTAGGGTGACGTCCTCTTCTACATCGACTTCATGCATAACTTCCGGATAATCGGGTGCGGTTGCGGTTATCGTGAAATTACCTTCATAAATTGCAACCCTGTATTCACCAGATGTTTCATTGTAAAGACCAGCTGTTTTTGAGTGATCACTGTTCAAATCCGCCACTGTTATCTGAGTATCGTCAACAACTTCACCGAACTCATCTAACACTGTACCGTTTATTGTGTAATCCAAAGATCTTCTTTCAACCTCTAGATCGAATTCAGTTGTTGTGTCTTTCTCTACTTCTTTGATCTCACTTCTGCTTCTGAAATAAACATGCTGTTCTTTATATGATTGGGAAGGGAATTCTACCCTATAGTATCCTGAATCTACATCTTCAAACCGGAAATATCCACCTCTACTCGTTTCTGTGGAATGTACTTTATTCTCATAAAGGTCTATTAAGTTTACATCTAAGCCACGTGGAATGGTGGCATCTTCAATCGAGATGATGCCTTCTACTCTACCCTCTTGTCGTTCGTCTGCTCTAGCACCAAATTGCAGTACCATCAGCCCGGATAATACCAAGGCTAGTACTATCAAGCCGGTAGCAATCTTGCCTACTGTTTCCTTTCTCATGTATGGTTCCTCCATAATGACCATTATGTCATCTAATGGTTGAATTACCGCACTCATGATAAAGGGAGGTATAAATAATTTTTTAAACAAATCGACGGAATTGTCAGAAAAGTATCAAAAAGATGTGATAGGAAAAACATAATATATCCATTTTAAACTTATCAAACTATGAAACACGAGAGAAAGAGTAAAAGGAAAGGCAAAACATGCGATGTCGAAGGATGTAACAAAAAGAAGAAAGCTTCAGTTCCTGGCGGCAAAGTAACAAAAAAGACTGATCTAAAAGTGAAACCATCCAGTGCTGCCGGTAATGCATACCTTTGTAAAAAACATTATAAAAAGTACAAAAAGGCCACTAAGGAAGAGAGAGAGATGCGGAAACTAGGATGGGATTGATTTAATTAATTTATGATATACATGTACTAAAAACAGAACCTATTAACCCATAAAAGAGGTATAATTCCATGGACAAAATCCGGGTGATGAAAGAGAGTCTTCCATTTCTTTTCCTGTGTGCTGTAGGTGGTGCCATCGCAGGTTTTGTCCTAGGGAGCATGGAACATATCTTTGAATTAGTACCTGGTCTGATAGTTCTAGTCCCAGCTATGATCGATATGAGAGGAAACATATCATCAACAATGGGATCTCGTCTAGGTTCAGCACATCACCTTGGTTTGGTCGATAAAGGTATCAAATCACCCGTTGTCCGAGAAAATATAATCAGTACAATTAGCCTTAGTGCCTTTGTTGCAACTATATTACCCATACTGTACTTTGGAACAAGCTTTTTTTTACCTTATACTGTCCAGTTACACGGTTTATTAGTAATTTACTTGATTTCAGTCTTAACCGGTTTAACTACCGGAGTTTTACTCTCGTTTATATCTTACTTTGCAGTCATACTCTCTATTAAATACAATCTAGACCCTGATAATTTAAGTGGACCTGCACTGACAACTATTGGAGATGTTATCACACTCCTCGTTCTCTTCTTCTATGCATTCATCGTAGGGGGTGTGCTGCTATGAACTATAAATGGAAACACATTTTCAAAGAAAGTGTTGGTGTATTGATATTGATGGCTTTTATCGGCATAATTGGAGGTCAGGTTTTACATTCGATAGAAGAAGTATTATTACAGTTTCCCATATTCTTATTTCTAATACCGTTAATGAACGGGCTTGGAGGAAATCTAGGTTGTATTCTTGCATCAAGAGTGAGCTCTGGATTTCATTCTGGTTACATAGAACCCGATATATTGGATCGGGAGTTGAATGATAATATGTTTGTAACCCTGTTAATGGGGGTTATAATGTTCACGTCTATATCACTCACTGTAGCAGCCACAAGTTCAATTCTCTCTTTTGGACCTACAATAATTAATTTGATTATAATCATAATTGGTTCCGGTTTGATAATAACTATAGGAACCATGATAATCACAATTAGCATTTCATTAATCTCATACAAAAAAAGATTGGATCCTGATAATATTGTTATACCTATCCTTACTACTCTTGCGGACCTTTTAAGTATAATTTCCATATTCTTTATGGTATGGGTGGTGATACTTTGAAAAAAATTGCGAAAAATGAAGACCTGGAGCATGAAATTTTAAGATATGAAGATAAGAACGTTAGAGAACTACTAACTGAAATGAAGGATTACTCTGAACTGATCGCTGATCTTGCTTATGCTGCCGTTGTATACACCAACAAAGATCTCGCTGAAGAAGTCGGTCACATCGAATCTGAGATGGATAAGATGATGTACTTGATCCGACTGAAAACCATGCTCAGTGCTAGAAATATAGATGATGCTAAACAGCTGAGTGGTATACTTCAGATAGCTTCCTCAGCTGAGAAAATATCTGATGCTGCAGAAGATATGGTAAAACTTTTAAACGTTGAGGATGGACTTGATACTCTGCTTCCACACATATTTGAGGAGGCTGATGAGATAATCAATACGGTTCGAGTTGCAGATCCATCGAGTATGGTCAACAAAAAAATAGGGGATCTAGCTATAGAATCCGTGACTGGTGTTAGAGTAATAGCCATCCGTAGGAGAGGACATTGGATATATGGCCCAAATGGAGAAAATCACATCCGTGGTGGGGACTTGTTGGTAGTCAGCGGTATAATCGATGGTTATGAAAATCTGAATGAGCTAGCCCTTGGAAAAAAACAATGGAGAGAGCTGAAAAAATGAAAAAAGTAGAAGAGGACCTTATCGAAATGAAAAACATATCTGAGCTTATGTTGGACCTAGCGTATTCTTCTGTTCTATTCCAAAATAAAGACATAGCTGAGGAGGTGATCGAGTTGGAAGACCGGATCGATAGGCTGTATGAGGAGATCATCGATAAAATATTAATCAGGTGTACTGAAGATAAAGACATAAAAAGAGAAAAGATAGCTCTTAAAGTAGCTGATTCTATCGAAAGATTCGCTGATGCCGCTCTAGATATCGCTGATGTAGTTCTCAGAGATATCGATCTCCATCCAGTGATTAAGAAAAGTATGCGTGAATCCGATGAAATAATGGTTCGTAGGATAATCAAGAAGGGGTCATATCTCGATGGTAAAACACTAAATGAAACCCATATGGGAACTAAAATAGGGATGAAAGTTATCGCTGTTAGGAGAAAAAATAGTTGGTCATACGGTCCGAGTAAGGATCTCCGTTTGAAACGTGGTGACGTGATTTTTGCAAGAGGACCTGAAGAAAGTGAAAATGTTTTAGATGAATGGACCTCATAAAAAAATCGTGAAGATAAGGTTTGGTAACCAATCAATAGGTTTAAATACCGATTTCATGCTATTTTCCATTCCAATATTAAATAAACATGTGTGTAAGAATTAATACCTTTATTTGTTTATAAGGGAAAAGTTCTTTTACAGTCATATGTTTGTTGAGGTGTGTGGTCTTAATGGCCGATACAGGAAAAAGCCAAAATCAAAAAAGTAAAGTCAATCCACTGCATAAAATTTCAAATCTTTTTAATTTATCCATTGGTAAAAGTAAAAAACCTAGAAAGATTATGCTCCCTAAATCACAAGATAAAATTAAAGAAGATCTTTTATCAGGTGAGGGGGAGTGGATATCAGAATATACCAGAATTCCTGAAGTCGAAAAAGAAAGCTGGTCTGTTGAAGAAATAATGCCGATTAGAGAGCCTTTTGGATATGCAAGGATAGTGTATGACGATGATAGAAAAGAACGTCTATACGAAGCGATTGAACCAACTTTAACAGAGAAAGAAAAAGAGACTTTAGAATTAATTAAAGACACACTAGATAGGACACTTACTTTTGACTGGGAGAGTATGGAAAGTAAAGATAAAGAAGAGTTTCTCAGAGAGAGTGTTGAAAGTTTCATCAGAAGTAGGTCACTAGATATTCCAGAACGTTCCGAGAAAAGATTGATCTATTATATCTTAAGAGACTATGTTAGATATGGTCCATTGGACATACTGATGAGCGACGAGCATGTAGAGGATATCTCCTGTGATGGAATAGACATCCCTATTTTCATTTATCATGCAAAGTATGAATCGTTAAGAACTACAGTACGCTTTAAGGACGAAAAGAGATTAAACAATTATATTATCCAACTAGGTCAAAGATGTGGGAAACAGGTTTCGGTCTCAACACCAATTTTAGATGGTACGACGGGAGAAGGACACAGGGTTCAAGCCACTTATGCAAAGGAGGTGTCTACCCGTGGTTCATCGATCACCATAAGACGGTTCAAAAAAGAACCCTTCACACCAATCAAACTCATAAAATACAATACAGCTTCACCTGAAATGGTCGCTTACATGTGGCTTATGGTCGAAAATGGTATGTCCATGATCGTTGCTGGGGGTACTGCATCAGGCAAAACTTCGACCCTCAACTGTGCAACACTTTTCATACCACCTAGCTTGAAAATAGTTTCTCTAGAAGATACGAGAGAGATCAATCTACCTCATGAAAATTGGATACCTAGTATTACCAGAACAGGTTCTGGTGAGAGTAAAGGTGGTAAGAGTCAGGGAGAAGTTACCATGTACGACCTGGTTCGTAACGCTCTCAGACAAAGACCGGATTACATAATCGTCGGTGAGGTAAGAGGTAAAGAAGCAAACACTATGTTCCAGGCCATGGCAACAGGTCACACGACCTATTCGACCATGCACGCGGATTCCGTCGAGTCAATGGTTCACAGACTTGAAAACCCTCCTATCAATTGTCCTAGAGTTCTTTTAACAGCTCTTTCTTTCGTTATAATCCAAACCTTCGCGAGGATAGAAGGTGATGAAGTCAGACGAATACAAGAGATTACTGAACTTGTTATGTTCGAGGCAGAGAGTGATGAACTCGTAACCAATACCGTATTCGATTGGGACAGAAAAACGGACAGCTATACCTACAAAGGTCATAGTTTCAATTTCGATACTATCTGTGAGATGCAAAACCTCACTCAAGAGGAGATGAACGAGGAATTCAATAAACGTGTTGAAGTAATCGAGTATATGCGAGATAAAGACATGGTTGATTATAGAGAGATATCTAAGATCGTAACATCCTATTACAAAGAACCTGAAGAAACCTTAGCCCGTTTAAGGGGTGATAACTGATGGTTGAGATACAGAACACCTTCGATAAACTGAAAGTCAGCAAAGATAGTTTTCTAAAAACCAAAAGGACTAAGCCCAGTGATAAGATCGAAAAATATGGGCCACACATTGTAAAACTTCCCAAATCTGCAGTCCCTGAATATCTAGACCTTACTCCTTATCAAAAATTCTGCTGGAAATTCATGGGGCCTATAGTTAAAAAGAAGGGGATCCAAAACCAAGATTTAGAAGACGATTTATTGGCTGCACACATGAAGATAAGGGTTGAAGAATACATAGCTTTTGTTTGGATGAGTACTATATTAGCTCTCGTCGGTGGGAGTATAACAGGTTTGTTCATAGGCCCTATACTAGACGCGTTTTTGAATCTAGGTTGGTTACTCTTTGGTGCAGGTGCTTTAGTCGCCATAGCCGCCCCTGTAAGCACTTACCTAGGTTTGATGGCATCACCTGGTATGAAAGCGAACTCCCGGGGTAAAAAGATCGATAAAAAACTTCCCGATGCTATGAGTTTTATCGCATCTATGGCTTCTGCTAATATTAACATAGATCTTATTTTCAAAGAATTATCAAAACAACCACTTTATGGAGAGGTTCAAAAGGAAGCAGACTGGATAACCAGGGATACAGAACTACTGGGCATAGATATACTCACAGCTTTGCAAAGAGCGGGTGACAGAACCCCTTCAGAGAAATTCCGAGATTTCATACAGGGTGTTATCACCACATCTAGTTCAGGTGGACAATTAAAACCGTATTTCACCAACAAACTGCAGGAGTATCAGGAAGAGAGAAAATTGGTTGTCCAGCAAAAAATGGAAACATTGGGTATGATGGCAGAGAGCTTTGTTACCGTTGTCGTCGCTTTCCCGCTTTTCCTTGTTGTGATAATGGCTATAATGGCACTTATGGGAGGCATGGGAGGAGGAGATCCCATACCTTTGCTTTATGGTGTTGTAGGGATAATGATACCGGGTGCCCAAATTGGATTCATTAGTATTATATGGTTGATAAACCAGGATTGATGATAATATGGCAAAATACGAAGAAGAATCTGCATTCGATAAAATAATGAAGCTTGGTAAAACAAGAGAGATATTCTTCATCTCGATCGCATTAGCTGGGATCATGCTCTTTATTTTGCTCCTTAATGCCATCGATGCCGCACCGATCCCTTTAGAACCCATTGACTGGGCAATGCTTGCAACTTTGGCTTTCTTCGGTCCCTTCGGTTTTTATGTGAGTTATAAACAAAATGAGATTAAACAAATAGAAAGAAGGTTACCCGATTTTCTTAGAGACGTGGCAGAGGCAGGTCGTTTCGGTATGACCCTGGCAGATGCTATCGTTGTTTCAGCTTCAGGACGATACGGTAAATTGACACCTGAGATCGAAAAGATGGCTGCACAGATAGATTGGGGGATCCCTGCATCACAGGCTTTGGAACTGTTTGCTAAAAGGGTCGATACTCCTCTGGTCAATAGGGTAGTTGCTATCATCATCAAAGCAAATGATGCCGGAGGTAATGTTGCAGACGTTTTAGGGATGGTTTCCCGTGATACTAAACAAGTACATCTCTCTGAAGATGAGCAAAGCATAGCTATGACATCTTACCTGGCAGTTATTTACATCTCCTTTGCAGTTTTCATCGTAGTTATAATCATATTGAACACCCAGTTCCTTGCCCAAATGGCTGAAGCTGGTGCCCAATTAGAGGGCGACGATATAGATGATGTCGATGAAATGGCAGGAGCTGGTATGGGTGGAGGAGCTGAGATAAGGACCGATATCATACCAACGATCAGATTTATCTTTACTCTGGCAGTTTTTGCCCACAGTATCGGAGATGGTCTTGTTGCAGGGGTTTTACAAAGTGGTAGAATAGCCGAGGGGATGAAACATACCTTCGTACTGACACTTGTCGGATTCGTAGCTCTAAGGATATTGTTTGGTGGAATAGGATTGATGGAATGAGATGATATATATGTCGGCGATAGGAGATAAATTACAAAGAAAATTGCGTTCATTTAGTCTAAATAAAAAACCTAAGAAGGTATACATGCCACGTTCAAGCGATACAGATGAATCGAGCACGGATGATGAGATTACAAAGATTCCAAAACTCGCTGACGAGAATATGAAGGAGATAGAGATAAATCCAGTAGATGAACCATACACTTACGTCAGGATAAAGTACGATAACACCTCAAACGAATACATATATGAAGTGATAGAGCCTTCTTTAGATGAAGACGAAGAAGCTGTTTTAGAAACTGTCAAAGACAAACTCATCGAAGAGTTCGAGATAGTGGAGTACGAAGAGAAAGAAAAGCGGACAGAACACCTAGAAAAAAAGGTAAGGAAGATATTAAAGGACTTGGACTTGAACCTAAGAGAGGTATCTGAGAAGAGAATAATGTATTATGTAAAAAGAGATTTCCTTGGATTCGGTCCCATGGACGTGGTGATGAATGATGTGGACCCTGAGGATATCTCCTGTGACGGTACCAATATCCCAATATACGTGTTTCATCGAAAATATGGTTCTATGAAATCCAACATAATCTTCGAATCTGCATCTGAGCTGGATAATTTCGTGGTGTGGTTAGCACAAAGGAGCGGAAAGCACATATCCGTTTCCGATCCGATGCTGGATGCTACCATGCCGGATGGTTCAAGACTTCAGGAAACTTTAGGAACTCATGTTACTCAAAAAGGTTCTTCGTTCACGATCAGACGCTTTGAAGAAGATCCTTTCACACCTATAGATCTTACACATTTCAAAACATTCAGTCCCGAGATGATGGCTTATGCATGGATTGCCATCGAGAACGGTCAATCTATGTTGATTTGTGGTGGTACAGCATCAGGTAAAACAACAACATTGAATGCGATTTTATTATTCATACCACCTCAGATGAAGATCGTAAGTATCGAAGATACTCGAGAACTCAACCTTCCCCACGATAATTGGGTTCCCTTGTTGACTAGAAGTGGATTTGGAGAAACTGATGAATCCGGTCAGAGAGCCGGTGAGATAGACATGTTCCAGTTACTTCAAGCTGCTCTAAGACAAAGGCCCCAATACATGATGGTCGGTGAGGTAAGAGGTGAGGAAGCTTACGTAGTTTTCCAGGCCATGGCAACAGGTAAAAGTGCATACACGACTTTCCACGCCGATGATGTACAGACCATGGTTAACAGGATGGAAAATGATCCTATCAATCTACCTAGAAATCTAGTTGGGGCTTTAGATGTCGTTTTACTACAGGCTAAAGTAAAAGTGGGTACAAAGATGGTAAGAAGGATCAAAGCTATCACAGAGATAGTGGGGGTCGATCCTGATACTAACGAACTGATTACTAACAAAGCCTATACATGGAATCCAGCTGATGATTCATTCAACTACAGCGGTCACAGCTATGTTTACAGTAAAGTTGGTGAATCTAAAAATTGGACTTCTAGAGAGATGGAACGGGAAGTTAAGCGAAGAAAGATGGTGCTCGAGTACATGGATAAAAAAGACATAAATAATTATCAAGAGTTCGCACAAGTCATATCATCATATTACCGGGATAAAAATGGCGTTATGGATATGGTTAAGGAAGGTTTAGAAGAATAAAGGTGGATCTAAAATGGATAACATCAAAAGAAAAAGGTGCCGCAGGCGTAATCTATCCGAATCAGATGAAGGTGTGGCGACTACTGTAGGCACAATTATGGCTTTATTAGTATTCCTTAGTCTTTTATCACTTATAACACAACAATATATACCTGTCTGGATGGAGGATAAAGAAGCTTACCATGTAGATGATGTCATGGGTCAATTCACTCAGATAAAAGGCACTGTAGATACACTAGTTATGAATCAATATGAAGACTATTCTATGTACAACACGGTTACCCTTGGTTCAGAAGGGGTTCCAATGTTTGCTAGTCGGAGTATGGGCGTGATACGTCTACTACCAGATGAAAGTGGAATGAGTATAAATTTCAATGAGAGTGACGGATCCACCCGTAACTTTGAAGGGACTGGAAGCTTATCCCTAGAAGCAAGGAACAGATATTTTGAACAACAAACGATAGTATTCGAAAATGGTGCAATACTTTTACAGCAAGAAGATGATTCAATAATCAGAGCACCACCTCAATTGTCTATAGAAGAGGAAGATGGGTCTTACTCAATTAATATCCACGTAATCGATATACAGGGAGAAGAAACAAGACTCGGAGGCTCTAGGAACATCGGGGTTGTCACAGAACTTTGGGGGACAAGTAGAACATCCTATAGTAATACAGAAGACGTTACGATAGAGATAGATACGGAAAACATAGGTGGTTGGAGACGTTGGTTGGTGCGAGAAACAGATCTAGAAGAGGGCGAAGATGAGGATGATGGAAAGTTGATTATAGATGAGGATAATGGAAAGTTGAGACTTGACATCGGTGATGCACATAGTATTTCCCTAATATATTCTACAGTCAACTTACAAATATCTACCTAAAAAAGAGATATACTAATTTAGGTTATAAGACTTTAAAGTAGTATCTATTGTCTGTAATGCATGACTATATACAATAGGATGCTGTGAGTAAGGCCAAACACTTTTTTTTAAATTATAAAGACCGCTGAGGTACTTCAATTTTATTTTAAGATGCTTACAATTTATCGTGTGTATTAATTCTGTTTAGAAACTAATTAAAAAAATAAAATAAAGGGTTTAAGGAATAAGAAAGGGATTACTCTGAATCTTCATCCTCTTTCTTTTTGGGTTTCTTCTTGACCTTTTTCACGACTTTCTTAGGTTTCTTCTTCACTGCTTTTCTAACGACCTTCTTCTGTTTAGCTTGTGGTTCTTTTTCCTCTTCATCTACTGGTTCTTCGTCTTCTTCGATTTCTAGATCTAGCTCATCTTCTTCCGTGTCAATATCTATCCCTAAGGATTCAGCGTCAGAAAGGTCCACATCTATGTCCTCTTGTTCGATATCCTCATCTAAAGTGATCAATGTGCTTCCACACTTCTGACAGATGGCATCATCTACGCTGTTCAATGCACTACATTCTGGGCACTCTATTCCGCCCTCTTTTCTTCGAGATTCCTCTCTTTCAAGCCACTCGTCGAAGGTGATGTACGAAGGTTGCTCCTGCCACCAATCCATGAATTCTTCTTCTGTGAATTCATCTCCAAGTTCAGCTTTAGCTTTAGTTCTGTACTTCTCGACATGATTTTCGTACTGCTGTTTCATGGTCTCTTCGTAGTCCTGTACTTCTTTACCAGTCTTGATGAACTGAGAACCACATTCTGGACACTCTTCGGAATCATGTGGGATCCATTCACCACATTCACTACATTTTACAGTTTCAGTTTCGAACTCTAC
>JAFDTG010000042.1 GCA_019594235.1 Candidatus Saliniplasma halalkaliphilum
CCAGAAAGAGATAAGGGAGATCGAAAAGAAAGACAAAGAACTTGATTATACTCACAAAGAGATCAAGAGGATCGAAGGTGAAACCGATGATATTGATGAGGTGAAAACTCTTATCCGAGAGAAGGAGGAAAAAGTAGAAACGTTGAAAGACCAGGTGGAAGAATTTGAGTACGAACGAGATGACTTGAAACCTCTAGTCAAGGAACGTAACGAATTGAGAAAGTTCCGTGATGAATATTTGAGATTAAAACAGAAGGTCAAGGAAAAAGAAGATGTCATCGAAAAGAAGAAAGAAACCGAAGAGTCATTTAAGGAATTGAAAAAGAGAAGAAGTGAACTGGTTGACAAGTTGGAGGATTTAAAGGAAGGTTTCTCCAAAGATGAATTCGAAGAAGTGAAGAGAAAGTATGACAAGTGTCTAAGTGAGAAGAGTACCCTGGAAGAACGTGTTAAGAACTTAAAAAACGACATCGAAAGGTTGAATAAAGAGATCGAAGAGAAGAAAGAGTTCATCGAAGAGCTTAAACATGCCAAGGAAGAAGCCAATAAGTTGAAAAGATTGAAAAATTGGCTGGTCGGGGATTTCAAAGAAAGTATAAAGTCCATGGAAGAGCACAGGATGGCACAGTTGAATAGGGATTTTGAACAGTATTTCACAAACTGGTTCGATAATATATTGGAGGACCCTGAGATAAGCGCCAGGTTGGACGAAGACTTTGCACCCCTGATAACTGTACAGAACAACGAGACTTCCGTAGATGACCTCAGCGGCGGAGAAAGGACTTCCGTCGCCCTCGCTTACCGTTTAGCATTCAATACCATGATCAAAAAAGAATTGGGCTTAAAGAGCAATCTGCTTGTTCTAGACGAGCCTACGACCGGTTTCAGTCGAGAACAGTTGACAAGGTTGAAAGATGTGATGGAACTATTAACTGCGGACCAAGTGATAATCGTGTCCCATGAGAACGAGATCGCCAATCTAGCTGATGTTGAATATGTGGTTCAGAAGATAGACGGTATCTCGGAAGTTAAGAAGATAGGGTGATCAAAACCCGAGTATCTTTTTCATCTTTAAACTGTCACGATCCAACTCCGCCGTCTCACAGATCACGGTGATATCGTATTCTTTTTCTTTCAAAACAGGGGCGAGTTTTCGAAAATCTGGATCATAGGCATCCAGGTCCATGTGTTCTCTCTCACCGGTTTCGTTGTATTTGATCGATGAAAAATGACTATGCAGTGGACCGTCGTATATGTCTTCAAACTTTTCCAGAAGTTCTCGAAAATCATCTTCACTCTGTAAAATCCCGTCGTATCTAGCATGGTAATGTGCAAAATCTACAACAGGAACCGCAACTTCGGTCCGTTCCATGACCTTTGTAATCTCATCGAGAGTACCCCAACTCTTTTTCCTTCCCATCTGTTCCAGACCTATCTTAACGTCTAGTTCTTCTTCCTTTATCTTCTCGGCACATTCCACGACTCCATCACCTATTATCTCCGTAGCTTCACCGCTGTCCATCCCAGAATAATAGCCTGCGTGGACCGTGATTATCTTAGCACCCATGATATCCCCTAATCTGGAACTCTTCATGATACGTTCCTTGCTTTTCTCGATGGTTTCATCTTTCTCAGAGTTCAAGTTGATGTAATACGGAGCATGGATGGATAGGTGGATACCGTGCTTCTCCGTTTCTTCACCGATCTTTTCAGCGGTGGAATCCTTCATCCTGGCACCTCGAACGAACTGTACTTCCATAGCGTTCAAGCCCTCTTCAGCGAGGTGTTTCATACTATCTTTAGTACTGCTGACTCCGTGTGGTGTTCCAGCTGGGCCTAGTCTGATCATGGTAGGTGATTCTACTTAGAAGTTTTAATCTTTTGGTTATCGGAAAGAATTTAGTACTTTCATTTCTTAACATCGACCGTGAAGATAAAAAAGCTTGAGAATGATTCATTATACACGGGTAAACTACCTGAAGGCTGTAAGTACTGCACCCGAGGTTCCAAGATGGTTTTGTTAGTGACCGGTAGATGTGAAAGCACATGCTGGTACTGCCCCTTATCCGAGGAAAAGAAAGGGAAAGATGTTCTGTTCGCAAATGAAAAAAGAACAGATTCTGAACAAGATATAATAGAGGAAGCAAGGAGTATAGATGCCGAAGGGACCGGTATAACCGGTGGAGACCCGCTTACTTGTATGCAAACTCAGGATCACATCAGATCGTTAAAATCCGAGTTCGGAGAGGACCATCATATACACCTTTACACCCAGTCTAGCGATATCGATAAGATCCGTTCCTTGATCGAAGTCGGTTTAGATGAGATCAGATTCCATCCTCCAGTTAAAGTTTGGAACAAAATAGACGAAACCGATTACCCATTATTACTTGAAACATTAAAGGACTTAGATATCGACGTTGGTATCGAGATACCGTGCATACCAGAGAAAGAAAATGATACTTTGGCTTTAATAAGATCTCTTGAGAACCTTGTAGATTTTGTGAATTTGAACGAGTTGGAGTTTTCATCTACAAACTGGAAACAGATGGTCAAGAGAGGTTACAAGAAAAAGAGCGACGTTTCAAGTGCGGTGAAAGGCAGTCAGGAGATGGCTTTAAAGATTTTGAAATCCGATTTCAAAGTTCCTATACATTATTGTTCCTCCTCTTTCAAAGATGGAGTTCAACTGCGCAATAGGATAAAACGAAGGGCCCAGAATACAGCTAAAGAAGGAGAACTAATCACAGAAGAGGGTACTCTGATAAAAGGTATCATATTGGCTGAAAATCCTTTGGAAGTTCTTGATGAACTCAGAGAGTATTACGAGATACCAGACTCTCTGATGTGGTACGATCCAGAGAACGATAGGATCGAGATAGCTCTAGCCGTTCTAGAAGAGATATGTGATGAAATAGATTACGAATGTTATGGCATTGAAGAATACCCAACGGCAGATCGTCTAGAAGTTGAAAGGTGGCCTGTAAAAGATGGAAAAGATTAAAACTTGCTAGTAAATGAGGTTTTTAGAATCAGAAAGTGGTACAATGGACGAGATAGATGAGTTGTTACGGGATTATAAAAAGGGCGAAATAGACCACGAAACTATAAAATCCGCCCTCTTAAACATACCCTATAAGGATCTAGAGGATGTCAAGATCGATACCCTCAGGGATATAAGAAAAGGTTTGCCAGAGGCTGTTTACTGCCCCGGTAAATCTGATGAACAGTTGAGGAAGATAGCAGACGAGGGCAATAGGATATTCACCAGAGCGGATAAGAAGATATTCGACATCGTTTCATCTGTTAGAGAAGATGTTGAATTCTTTGAAGATAGTGGTATAATCGTGGTTGGTGATGTGGAACAGAACGTATCTGGAAAAGTATCGGTTGTAACAGCAGGTTCGAGTGACGTACCTGTAGCCGAGGAGGCTGCTGTGACATTAGATGTTTTGGGGTATGATGTCGATAGGATCTACGACGTGGGTGTTGCAGGTATCCATAGGTTGATACCGTATCTAGAAGATTTACGAAGATCAGATGCGGTTATCGTAGCTGCCGGTATGGATGGTGCACTGCCTGGTATAGTTTCTGGGTTTATAGGTACACCAGTTATCGGGATTCCAACCAGTGTGGGTTATGGTGTTGCAAGAGAAGGAAGATCAGCCCTAGAAACTATGTTGAACAGCTGTTCCACCGGGTTAGCTGTAGTGAACATCGACAACGGTTACGGAGCAGCAGCCTTCGTTCATCACATGCTCGGAGGTAAGTAAGATGAGTAAAATCATCTATCTGGACCTAAAAAACGGTATCAGCGGTGATATGCTGCTGGGTGCGCTTCTTGATTTAGTCGATGATAAAAAGAAATTGGATGATATGGTTGATAAATTGGGTCTTGAAGATGTTGAAATTGTCGTTACTGATAAAAAAGAGTTATTCAGCGGAAAAGATATGAAAGTCAAGTATGATGACCAGCCTCATCGAACATTGTCTGAGATAATAGATATCATCGAAGGTTCTTCATTATCTAAACGGGTTAAGGAGAAAAGTATCGAAGCATTCAAAGAGTTAGGAAAAGTTGAAGCTGAGGTCCACGACGTTCCACTTGAGGAAGTAGATTTCCACGAAGTTGGGATGGTCGATTCTATAGTAGATATCGTTGGATGTATAGTGCTTTTTGAAGAATTGGACATCCAGGATGCTTACTGTTCAACCGTGAACTTTGGAAGTGGTACCGTCAAATGTGCTCATGGAGAACTTCAAGTACCGGTACCGGCTACTCAGAACCTGCTGAAAGGTTGGAATATAAATTTCTCCGATAAAGAAGGAGAGTTGGTGACTCCGACAGGTGCGGTATTGCTCAAAACTTTAACAATCCAAACTACTCCCCCCGATCTGAAATTGAATGAAGTGGGTATCGGTTATGGGGACCGTGAAACCGAGTTTCCGAATATTTTAAGGGTGTTTTACGGTGAGGTCAGTAATCTAAAGAGCACGATTTCTCGATTGACATTTTACATCGATGATATGAACCCAGAAGTTTTCAGCTATGCTCTAGACAAGATCAGGAATTCAGCTATAGATGTTTACTACAAGCAAGCTTATGGAAAGAAATCTAGAAGCGGATGGGAAATCACCGTTACCTGTAAGAAAAGTAACATGGAAGAGGTCATCGATCTCATATTTAAAGAAACCTCGACTCTTGGGATGCAGGTAGAAGAGCCAAAAAGGGTGGTTTCAGATAGAGTGATAAAAAAGGTTGAAACTGAATGGGGATCGGTTAGAGTTAAAATCTCTGGTAAGAGAAAAGCTCCGGAATACGATGATTGTAAACACATCGCAGAAGAAAACGATATTCCCCTTCAAGAAGTTTACAAAGAAGTGATACGTTTAGCGGACGAGTCGATAAATTAAATTAGTAGAAACGGTATGCGTCCCATGTTTCATATTGCCCGATTGATGTAGTCTGGATATCATGGAGGCTTGCGGAGCCTCTCACCGGGGTTCGAATCCCCGATCGGGCATAATTTTATATCCATATTATTTTAATAATAAAGTAAAACCAAAGCTAATTATTTATAAAAAGTCCCTTTTGAACTATACAATGGACGCTGAAAGATTTCTCGATGAGAACGTTAAGCCAGCAGCTGGTTGTACCGAACCTGTAGCGATCGGTTATGCCACATCTCTAGCATACAATTCTATCTTTGGGAATTTACCGCATGAAACGTGTAAAGAAATACCTAAACCAGATCCTAGTTCACTTGATGAAATACGTTTGAAAGTCGGGAAAGGCGTTTACAAGAATGCCTTTTCGATGGCGGTTCCCGGAACTAACGGTAAAAAAGGTATGGAGATAGCTGCTGCTTTAGGCATATTCCTAGATTTAAAAAAGGGGTTAGAGCTTTTCGAAGATGTTGATAAAGAAATACTTTCTAACTCTACTGAAATCACAAAAAAGATCAAGATCGTAGATGTTAAAGATAAATCAGAATTCGATATCAGTGTGGATTTGATTTACGAGGTAAATGGTGATAAGAGAACGTCGTCAGTAAGACTAGAAAAATTCCATGATCATATTTCTTCTATTATCGTTGATGGGGAAGTACTGTACAGAGACGACGATATACAGAAGGAACATAATTCGATCAAAGTACCTAACACCATAGAAGAGATGATTAATGTAGCTAAAAATATCGATGATAATGTAGCTACCAGATTATACAGCGGCATCGACATGAACATAGCCCGTGCAGAAGATGGTCTTTGGAACAAATACGGAATCGGCGTAGGTAGGAAGTTGAATGAAATGGTTAAAAACGGTGAGCTTTCAGATGACTTGATCAATAAAGTAAAGATTAAAACTGCGGGTGCATCTGATGCAAGGATGGGGGGAATAGAGAAACCTGTTATGAGCACTTCAGGGTCTGGAAATCAGGGTATAACTGTTCTAGTCCCCATCGGAGTGGTGGGTAAGGAAATGAATTTAAGCAAAAGAAAGATGGCAGAAGGAGCGATGCTCGCACATCAAATCACTAAATTCTCTACAGAGAAGTCAAGCTATCTTTCAGCACTTTGTGGATGTTCCGTTAAAGCTGGTATGGGTACCACTGCAGCCCTCACCTACATCATGGGTGGGACTGTAGAGCAGATAGAAAATTCAATCAAGCTATTAGCTGGCAATTTAACAGGGATGATATGCGATGGTGCCAAAGAAGGATGTGCACTTAAGATATCCACAGCGGCAGGAGAGGCATTAGAGTGCAGTCTATTAGCTTTAAAATCTCTAGAGGTTCCCAACGACAATGGAATCATAGGTAACACTGCCGAAGAAACACTTGAAAACATCGGAAAAATATCCGATGAGATGGCATCTATAGATCTTAAGATAATAGATATACTTGAAAGGAAAGTTTAATTTCTTTTAAAGCTTTGTACCCGCTTTCAAGTAGATATTTTTATTTATTTTATCCTTCCCAGTGGTAATTCGGTGTATCTTCAGTGATCTCGACGTTATGTGGATGACTTTCTTTCTTTCCGCCTTCTGTGATTTTGTACACTTCTCTCTGCCGCATCTCTTCTATATTTCTAGCTCCTAGGTGACCCATACTGGATTGTAAACCTCCTATCATCTGATGGAGTACCTCCGAAACAGTACCTTTGTAAGGTACTAATCCTTCAACACCTTCAGGGACATAATCTTCTCTTTTCTCGAAATGTTGACCATATCTGTTCTTTTCCCGCTTCTCAAGAGCGGATATAGAAGCCATACCTCTGTATTCCTTGTACTTTCTACCACTCCTGAACACGATCCGACCGGGGGCTTCTTCGGTACCTGCTAACATGTTACCTAGCATCACAGAATCTGCACCACATGCGAAGGCTTTAGCGGCGTCACCACTGTACCTTATCCCGCCATCAGCGACTACTGAAACATCTTCGTCCTTAACTTCGTTGTAAACATTCAATATAGCAGTTATCTGAGGTACACCTATTCCTGATACTATCCTAGTCGTACATATGGAACCAGGTCCTATTCCAACTCTAAGAGAATCAGCGCCTGCATCTATCAAAGCTCTCGCACCATCGGCCGTAGCAATATTACCGGCCATCAAATTCACATCGAAGCTTTCATTTATGTCCTCTGTGGCCTTTATTACATCCTTTGAATTACCGTGGGCTGTGTCAATAACTATAAGATCAACACCTGCATCTACTAGTGCTTCAACCCTGTTGAATTCATCTGGACCAACTGCAGAACCAACCATTAGCTGTCCGTTCTCATCCATTGTAGCTTGTGGATGCTGTTTCTTTTTCTCGATATCTCTTACGGTTATCAGGCCTTGTAATCTACCTTCATCATCTACCAATGGTAGTTTTTCGATTTTATTCTTATTCAATATCGATTTGGCCTTTTTTATATCTGTATCAGAATCAGCAGTGATCAATTCAGATGTCATTACTTCCTCTACATCCTTTTGAAGTTCGGTCTCAAATCGAAGATCTCTTTTAGTGACTATCCCTATCAATTTACCATCTTTTATAACTGGTAAACCTGAGATGTCCTTCTCTTTCATAATATCCTTCGCTTTTCTGGCTTTTATGCCTGGAGAAACCGTATATGGGTTCCTGATTATCCAATTCTCCGATCTTTTGACATTTTTAACCATACCCACTTGATTTTTAATATCGATGTTTCTATGGATTATCCCTAGTCCTCCTTCTCTAGCCATGGCTATCGTCATCTTACTACCGGTGACTTTATCCATGGGAGAACTCAATATTGGTACTTTTAATTCGATGTCTTCAGTTAATCTACTAGATGTATCGATGTCCTCTCTTTTTAAGTCCGTATTACGTGGAATCAATAATATGTCATCAAAGCTAAGACTCTTTTCTATCTTCATTACATCCATCAGTACAGGTGACGTTAATAAGTGTTTTTCTTCGAACATGATTCAAATAAAAATATTGAACCTTCAAAAATTGCTCGTCATGTTGCACTATTGTTCAACTGCGAAACTGTTATATAACGGTGTATAATGCAAAAAATAATGCCTGATGAAAAACTTGCGAGAGCGATCAGATCTAGGAAAAGAAGAGAGATACTCCAGATGCTTTGTAAGAAAGAGAAGATGTCGGTCCACGAGATCGCAGATGAGTTTGATCTTACCGAATCCTCTGCTTCAAGGCATCTAAAATTATTGTACGATCTTGGTCTAGTAGATTATGAGGTGAAACCACCTGAAAAGTTCTACTTTTTAAAGATCAACGAGATAAAAGAGATGTTCGAGGTCTATAACAAAGTCGCTAGCAAGCTGGCATAGGTGAATAATATGAAAGTAGTAATTATAATGGGATCGAAAAGCGATATGGATTGGTCAACGAAGATATCAGATACATTGGACGAACTGGGTATTGAGAGTGTCATGAGGATCGCCTCTGCTCACAAAGTACCCTTGAAGGCAATGGACATCATAAAAGAATACAAGGATAAAGAGGTAGTTTACATTACGGTAGCAGGAAGGAGCAATGCATTGAGCGGGTTCGTTGATGCTCAAACAGAGAAACCGGTGATAGCATGTCCTCCATACAGCAGTAAATTTGCAGGTGGAGATATATTCTCAAGTTTGAGGATGCCCTCCGGTGTATGTCCGATGGTCATCATGGGGACAGAGCAGGCAGGTCTAGCTGCAGCGAAGATTTTCGGTTTGAGTCATGAAAAAGTTCGTGAAAGAATAAAGAAATATCAAAAGGGTAATAGAGAACAGATAGATAAGGACGATAAAGAGGTTAGATAAGATGGGAAGTGTAAAAGATTTAGAAATAATAAAAGAGCCAACTAAAGATGAAGAAGGAGTAGGAGTATTCGAGTTCAGCGATAGATACAGTGTTTTTGATTATGGTGAGATGCCTGACGAAATCGAAGGTAAAGGCGAAGCGCTCTGCTTGATGAGCACTCACAATTTCGAAGAGTTAGAAAAAGATGGTATAAGGTCACATTTTATAGAATTGGAAGAAAGGAACAGGATGAAAGTCAAAGTGGTCAACGTTATAACCGAAGGTACACCTGATGAATTCAAAAACATGATGGTACCCCTTGAAATAATCTACAGGAATTATCTAGGTGAAGGTAGTTCTGTTTTCAGAAGGTTGGACAAAGGAGAGATAGAACCTTCAGACCTTGGATTTGATAGCTATCCTGAAGTTAACAAGAAATTGGACCCACCGATAATAGATTTCAGTACGAAATACGAAAAGTTCGATCGTTACTTTAAAAATATAGAAGAAGTCAAGGATCATGCTGGTTTTGATGACGAAATGATCGACGTGATAAAAGAGAAAGCTATTGATGTTAATAATTTCATAAATGATAAGGCTAAAGAACTCGGCTGGAAACATCTAGACGGAAAGATGGAAGTCGCTCTAGATAGGAATGGAGAACTGATGCTAGCCGATGTTCTGGGAACTTTAGATGAAGACCGGTTCGAGTATAATGGCGTAAAACTCAGTAAACAGATGTTGAGAAACTACTACAGAGGTACCGAATGGGCTGAAGAGATGGAAAGAGCAAAAGACGAGGATCTACCAAAAGAGGAATGGCCAGAACCACCTCGATTACCAGAAAAATTGATCAATTTTGTTTCCGACATGTACAAAGCAGCCTGCAACGAGTGGACTGATGAAGAGCACTTCGATGTCAAAAGTCTAGACGAACTTATAGAGGAAGACCACAAGGAATTGAAAAAGCAGGGTCTGATCAAGTAATATCACTTTATCAAACCGATAAAGGACTGTCTTAGTTCGTGAGTATCAGCACTAAAACCGCCGCCCTGGGCGAAGTGATCAGTACCTCCTCCACCGCCTCCAAATTCCTGGCTTGCAGATTGGATTATATTATTAGCTGAAACGACGTCTACATCTTCCCCGACTCCGATGATAACACTGAGAGTTTCCCTTTCGTTGATTATGACCATAACCTCATCACTTCCAACACCATCTTTAGCTTTGTGAGAGAGTGTTTCAGTATCTTCGGTAGATACCGTTTGGATCAATAGATTGAAATCTTCACACTGGTACTTATCGAAGTTCTCCATCTGCTGCTCTATCTTTTCGGATTCCAACTCTTCGACTTTCTCTTCCATATCTTCAAGTCTTCTATGAAGGGATCTTATCTTCTTTGGAAGGTCATCTATACTTGTTTCTAGTGATTCTGTAACCCTCAGGATACTTCTTTTATCTTTGTAATCTCTATCTAAGGCTTCCTCGGCGATACTGAAAAGTACCCTAGTAACACCTTCCTGAAGTTTTTTCTTGCCTTCGATACGGATCCTACCGACTTCTATAGTGTTTTCCAGATGAGTTCCGCTGCAGACTCCTTTATCCCAATCTTCGACTTCGATAATCCTTACTTTTTCGCCTTCTGGTATCTCTTTTGCGAAGGCTATCTCATCAGAAGTCTCTATTTCATCTCTATCTAAAACCTTCCACCGAACTGGTCTGTTCTCTAGAATCACTCTGTTACTTAATTCCTCTAATTTCAGAAGTTTTTTATTATCTACGTGGACATCAGTTTCAAAATCTATTCGGGCTTTTGTTTCACCGATGTCGAAACCCGCATAACTGACCTCTCCCATCACTTTTCTACCGGCACCATACACTAAATGTGCACCAGTATGTGCTCTCATACAGTAGTATCTGAATTCTTCGTCAATAAGACCCTCAACAGGGTCTCCCACTTCAAGGTCGTTTTCTTCAACCCAGTGAACTATGGTCCCATCAACTTTCTGGACATCTTTTAATTGATAACCATTGATAGTACCTTTGTCAGCTGGTTGACCACCCTCTTCTGGATGAAAATATGTTTCTTCAAGGATCACCTTTTCTCCGTCGATCTCCTTTACGACACTTTCAAACTTTGTTTTCTTCGGTTCTTGCCAAAACGGAGGTTGATATATCATAATAATAAAAGAAAGGGTTTGGTCTAAAAACGTTTTCCTCTACATTTCCCAGAAGAATTTTCCGTTCTCCATTATCACTTCGCCATCGACTTTCAGAACTCCTTGGCTCATGTCTTTTATCATATCGACATGTACCGCACTTTCGTTCTGTTCCTTACCTTCACCTACACATCTTGGATAGGATCTTCCCAGCGCAAGGTGTATCGTATCTCCCATCTTTTCATCGAAGAGCATGTTTTTAGTGAATATGTCGATTCCACGGTTAGTTCCGATACCAAGTTCACCCAATCTTTTAGCTCCTTCATCTGTTTCCAAGATATCCTTTAAGGCCTCTTCGTTCTGTTCAGCTGAATATTCAACGACTTCTCCATTCTCAAACTTCAATTTGACTCCGTTGATCTCTTTTCCTTGATGCATCAATGGCTTATCGAAGAGGATCTCTCCTTCGACACTGTCGACGACCGGCGCAGTGAACACTTCGCCGCTTGGCATATTGTGATCGCCGTCAGAGTTGATAGCTATCATCCCATCGACATTCATGGTAAGTTCGGTTTCCGGTCCTTGGATATAAACCTCTTTACCTTCGTTAAGTTTGTCTTTCAATTGTTCTTGTAAATCGTGAACTTCCTGCCAGTCCCGTAAAATAGCATTATACACGAAATCCTTGTACTCTTCTAAGGACATCCCGGCCATCTGTGCTTGGGCGTTGGTAGGATGTTGTGTTCCACACCATCTTTTGGATAATTGTACTTCTTGAATCGGTTTTCGAGCCTTTGAATACTCTGCCAATACTTTACCAGGTACATCGCTCATGGCTGTTAGATTAGGGTCTGAACTGATACCTATCAGGACATCTGTCTCCTCCATCAAAGCTAGAACGTGTTCCGGTGTTTCGAACTCTCCTTCAAAGTTTTTGAAATATGTACGGTTTGCCTCATTCGAGGAATAAAGCGTGATAGGTTTTGCTCCTTTTTTAGCTATCTCTTTTTTCAAAGCTATAACCAGTTCTTTTGCCTCTTCACCTGCTTTGATAACAACGTTGTCTCCTTCTTCGATTTTGGTACTCCATTCCACCAATATCCTCGCATGCTCTTCGACTTTCTCTTCCATATCTTCAAGTCTTCTATGAAGGGATCTTATCTTCTTTGGAAGGTCATCTATAC
>JAFDTG010000027.1 GCA_019594235.1 Candidatus Saliniplasma halalkaliphilum
AACGACAAACTCGGCGATGGCTGTTATGGAAGGTGGAGAACCTACGATAATCACCAATTCAGAAGGTGAAAGGACAACCCCCTCCGTAGTGGCTTTCAAAGACGATGGAGAACGGTTAGTTGGAGAGTTAGCTAAACGACAGGCAGTGAAAAATCCCGATAGAACTATCGCTTCTATCAAAAGGAAGATGGGCACGGATCACAAAGTGAACATTGAAGGTAAAAATTACACACCTGAAGAGATCTCTGCTATGATACTTCAGAAGATGAAGAAAGATGCTGAAGATTATTTAGGTGAAAAAATAGATAGAGCGGTTATTACTGTTCCAGCTTACTTCAATGAACCGCAGAGAGAAGCTACTAAAAATGCAGGAGAGATCGCTGGTTTCAAAGTGGATCGTGTCTTAAACGAACCAACTGCGTCTTCCATGGCTTACAGATTGGAAGAAAAAGAAAAGGCAGAGACCATACTGGTGTACGATCTAGGTGGAGGAACCTTCGATGTTTCTATACTTGAAGTCGGTGACGGAGTTTACGAGGTACTTTCAACTTCTGGTAATACACAGCTTGGCGGGGATGATTGGACCCAGAAAATCGTGGATTGGTGTTTAGAGAGATTCAAAAAAGAGAACGGAATAGACCTTAGTGATAACAGAGAAGCCCTTCAGAGGGTCACAGAAGCATCTGAAAAAGCCAAAAAAGAACTATCGACTAGAGAGAAAACTGAGATCAATTTGCCGTACATAACTGCAGATGATAGTGGACCGAAACATCTTGACTTAGAACTTACACGAGGTAAATTCCAGAACATGACTCGTGAACTTGTAGATAAGACCAAAAAACCACTGCAGATAGCTATGGATGATGCTGGATTAGATATCGGAGATATCGATGAAGTGATCATGGTCGGTGGTTCAACCCGATTACCAGCTATCAAAGAATTAGTTAAAGATTATTTCAAGAAAGAACCGCACATGAAGATCAATCCGGATGAATGTGTTGCTATCGGTGCTGCCATCCAAGCTGGTGTTATATCTGGAGATGTCACCGATGATATAGTCTTACTCGACGTTACTCCACTTTCCTTGGGTGTTGAAACACTAGGCGGCGTAACCACTCAGTTGATAGAACGTAACACTACCATACCCACCGAAGAAAGTAAGATATTCACCACTGCTCAGGACAACCAGACAACGGTTGAGATACACGTTGTACAGGGTGAGAGAGCTATGGCAAAGGACAATCACAGTCTGGGTAGATTTACTTTGACAGGGATACCTCCATCACCAAAAGGGGTACCTCAGATAGAAGTGACTTTCCAGATGGATGAGAACGGAATATTGAATGTATCCGCTGAGGACAAAGCGTCTGGAAAACAGGAGAGTATCACAGTCGAATCAACAAGTCAACTCTCAGAAGACGAGATCGAACGGATGAAACAGGAAGCTGAACAGCACGCACAAGAAGACAAAGAAAAGAAAGACGAGATCCGGGATAGGAACGAAGCTATGACCCTTGTAGATTCGACAGAGAGAACACTAGAAGAAGTCGGAGATAAGGTCGATGAATCTATTAAAAAGGAGATACAGGAAAAAGTCGATGAACTAAAAGAAGCTCTAGAAGAAGACGATATCGATAAGATACGTAAAAAGAAGGAAGAATTGTCCAAGAAGGTTCAGGAGATCGGTAAACAGATGTATCAAGCACAACAAGCAGCACAGCAGCAATCAGCTCAACAACAAGCAACCCAGCAGCAACAAGCACAGCAGCAATCTTCTTCGGATGAAGATGAGGACGTAGTCGATGCAGATTACGAAGTCGTCGATGAGGAAGAATAAATCTAAACCCCTTTCTTTTTATATTATGGATATATCTGAAGTGACAATATGGCGAAGGACTATTACGATAAATTAGGTGTCAGCAAAGATGCATCTAAAGATGAGATCAAAAAAGCATATCGTAAGAAAGCTAAGAAGTATCATCCCGATAAAAATCCCGACAATCCAGATGAGGCAAGAGAGAAATTTAAAGAAATCTCCGAAGCCTATGAAGTATTAGCAGATGAGGATAAAAGGCAGCGTTATGACCGATATGGAGAGGCCGGAGTAAAAGATCAGTTCAGTCATGGTGACTTCACCTGGCAGGACTTTTCGCATAGAGAAGATTTAGAAGATATTTTTTCTGATTTCTTTGGTGGTAGAAGATCAGGTGGGTTTGAGGACATTTTTTCTGATTTTTTTGGTAGACGAAGAAGTACTAGTAGAGCTAGACAGAGACGAGGCAGTGATTTAAGAGCTACAATGGAAGTTACATTAGAGGAAATCCACGATGGTACAGAAAAAACGATAAAACTTAACAGAAAAGCCCCATGTGATGCATGTGGTGGTTCTGGAAGTACATCCGGGGGTACTAAGAGATGTCCAGAATGTGATGGTAGAGGAGAGGTTAGACAAGTTCAAAGAAGAGGTATTCAACAACTTATAACCGTTACCAGTTGTTCCAAATGTGGAGGTACTGGAGAGATAGTTGAAAACCCTTGTGATAAGTGTGATGGAAAGGGAAGAGTTCAAAAAAGAGAGACTATCAATATAAAAGTTCCACCAGGAGCTGAAGATGGTAGTAGGTTACGTGTGCCAGGTAAAGGTGATGCTGGTCCAAGGGGAGCGACACCAGGAGATCTGTACATCTTGATTAGGGTGAAACCCCATGAGATATTCCAAAGGAGAGGACCTCATTTATTTATGGATGTGCCTATCTCCATGACACAAGCAGCACTCGGTGATGAGATCAAAGTACCAACATTGAAAGGAAACGTGAAATTAAATATACCTAAGGGAACCCAACATGGAACAAACTTAAGAATTGGTGGAAAGGGACTGCCAACGAGACATGGTACTCAAGGGGATCAGATCGTACAAGTAAAAGTGAAAATCCCCGAGAAGCTGAACCAGGAACAGAAAGAGCTTTTAAAAGAGTTTGAAGAGATTGAAAAAAAGAAAGAAAAAGGTTTGTTCGACAGGATTAAAGATAAGTGGTATTCAGATTAATTCCACTTCTTTTAGGGAATAACCCTTTTCACATTTAATTTTTTTACCCACATCTTTGACGTTGTATTTCTGCTTATTACCTATACCCGAAGGATGGCATAATATGTAATGGTCACATTCTAGATCTTTACAATCTTTCTTTTCGAATGTAACCACTGACCCTTCTATTACGGTCCTACCTGATACTGCGGTTTTTATCGGTATTTTTTCGACTTCCACTACCTGTACACTCCCGTGATGGATCTTGCACTTGTGTTTTTTGTCTCTGATTCCAATTATTTTATACCACCTGTCCTTTTCTAAACCACAGCACGAGTTTTTGATTTCACAGCTTTTACATTTGGATAAACATCCTCCAAAAACAAATTCTAATCCTTCTTTAGCTAAATGTTCGCCTATCAAAGTCACTTCTGTCATTTATTCACCTCTATTTTTAGATTATTCCAGTTTCTTTGAGAGCTTCTTCTGCAGCGTCTCTATTCATCCTCCGATTCCCCAAAATGGTATATCTTTCAGGTCTTATCTCTGGTGCATGGATAAGAGCTTCGATAACTTCCTCTTCGGTTAGGTCCAAACCTCTAGCTGTAGTTGGAGCACCAACCATCTCTAGTGCGTTCTTTATCCTTTTCCAGTCCCCTCCGTGTAGGTACATCATTATGATCGTCCCTACACCACATTGTTCCCCATGTAGTGCTGGTTTAACTAAGAGTTCGTCTAAAGAATGGCTAAATTTGTGTTCACCACCACTTGCAGGTCTTGATGATCCAGCTATACTCATAGCAACACTAGAACTGACCAATGCCTTGACCACTAACCATGCACTTTCTTCCAATCCCGGTTTGATGCTGTCAGCGTTATCTATCAAAGATGAAGCAGTCATCTTCGAAAGGTTTGCAGCATAATGAGAATAGGATTCATTTCTCAGCCTTTTAGCCAATTGCCAGTCTAAAACCGCTGTTTCGTTGGCTATTATATCTGCACAACCTGAAGCTAACAACCTGTAAGGACTATTTGCGATGATACTCGTATCCGCTACTACTGCCAATGGGGACTGTGCAGCGACGGATCTTTTATTGCCATTTCTATCTATAGATGCTCTTCCAGAAGCTATCCCATCATGTGAAGCAGCGGTCGGGACACTTATAAAAGGTACATCTAAAAGATATGACGAGTATTTAGCTACATCTATGGATCTTCCACCACCTACACCAAGGAAAAAATCGTATTCATCTTTAGAACTTTCTGTTATATCGTCAACGGTTTTTTGAGAAGCATTTTCTATTTCGTATATGTTAGTTTTAAAGTTCTTTTCTTCAAGAAGATCGCTAACCTCATCACCTGCGATTTCCCTTGTAGTTCCATCACAAATAATAAGAGCTCGATTTTGTAATTTAAGCGATTTGATGGTTTTTGCTATATACTGTACAGCATTACTACCCACGACTACTGTTCTTGGAAACTGCATACTCTTTAATTTACTGAACTGAGTAACGTTCCCTTGTTTCACAACATCATCTTCAGTAGCCATGTTTCAAACACTATTTAGATTACAAACTGCTCTCATATATTACTTTCCCTACTCAGAAAGTTTTTTGTCTATAAGTTCAGCCACACGTTTACCTGAAAGGAGCATTCCACCGAATATCGGGCCCATTCTTGGTGCTCCAATGACTGCATTTGCGCACATACCTGTTATCCACAATCCTGGGAAAACTTCTTGAGTGTTCTCGACTACAGTTTTTTCCCCTATCTCTGCACACATGGATTTTTCACCAGCGATTCCGCCAGAATCGGTTTCAAGGGATCCAACTTTTCGATTCACTATATTACAAACTTCCGCATCATGTCCTGTCGCATCGATACAAGCCTTTGCCCTGATAGTGATAGGATCTACATGTAATCCTGCAACCTCTATAGCCGAAGAATTGATGACGAAACCATTTACTTTATCATATTCATAGAGAACATCTTCTACTGTAACGAGGTTGAAAAGACGTGCCCCAGCATCGATCGCTGCCGAGAGAAGTTTGCTTACACATTCGATTGAGTCAGCAGTGTAATATCCATCACCTACATCGGTAGTTTTCACACCAATTTTTTTGAGTTCTTGGACGGATTCCTCCTGAACGACAACGACTGGATATCCCATACCTCCACCCCACATACCTCCTCCAGGGGAGAGTTTTCTCTCGAAAATGGCTACATTGTAACCTTTCTCAGCAAGATAGCGGCTAGCTACCAGCCCAGCTGGGCCTGCTCCTGCTATCGCAACATCATTCTCAGTATGTTTTGAAAACTCTTTAAAATATCGCTCCGTTATATGCCTAGTTACTTTTATATCGTCTATCATGTTTCACGCATAAACTTGGGGATGTATAAATATCTTGATGTAACTTAGTAGTATAGATTATTTTCTTCAGGAATTTGTGACGATTCTTTTTGATATACATAGTATTCTATACCATATATCACTCCGCGTATTATGCAGGCTATAACTGTCAAAATGATGATGCCTGGAAGCGTTATCAAATAGGCATATTCTTCCCCTTGATATCCTAGATTTACACTTCTCAAAACAAATACAAAGTAAATTATCAAAATCGCAGTGCTGACCATACCAAATGTAAGTCTCTTTTTATCACCCTTACTAAAATAGTTGGAAATTCCAATAGTTATAGCCAAGGGAATGCCGATCAACACAGCATAAGTGACAGTGTTTTGGAAGATGTGTTCTATTTCTGGGATAGCTGAAGTGACCATTGAGATCCCTATCCAAACAATGATCACGAAAAAAATCAAAGAAAGTACAATGGATATAGCGGCCTTTATCGGATGTTTCTCAGATTCTTCCATTTCAATCTGCCTCCACTCTTTTCTCAAACTGCATGTCGGTAACGTCGTCGGTGAAAGTCACCAATGCATATGATGGTACATCATCGACTTCAGCTTCTATTATATCTATGAATTCTTCTCCTGAATTTACAATATAATCTTGATTATCTCTATAAGAAACAAATTCAGAACCGATTTCTACGTCATCTTCGTCGTAGATAGTGATATCTAATTCCATTTCTAATCTACGAGGACTGTCGTTTGTGAATGAGAATGTAGCTGAAGCTGTTTCAGTTATAGGATCGTATCTGATATTTTCTATTTCTAGGTCATTCAAAGGTGCCCCCCACTCATATATTTCCTGGGTATTAAAGGAGATATCATCATCTATAAGATATATATTTATATCGAATAATAGGAGCTGACTTGTAGTTATGAATTTTTCAGTATCTTCTTCATCAATTGAAAAACTTAATTCGTCATGGTAATTAGTTCCTAGAGTTATGGTATGTCCATCTGAGGAATATCTATTATTCATATCTCCATCCCACATATCGATATCGACAATAGCTTCCCCAGAGAGTCCAGGTGTATTAACTTGATATGGTAAATATAGTGTGGTTTCACCTGCACTATATGTAACTCGGGCTTCGTCATATTTAAAGTCTATTTCTTCTACTGGTGATTCCCAAAAGTAAACTTCTTCCTGCTCAAACTCCAAGTTGAAATCACTAAATGAAATTTGAGATATCATTACTAGTTCTTGACTGTTGAATATCAATTCTTCCACCAATGTTTCATCGATATGAAAATCAGCTGTGTCTGATTCATATACTCCTAGAGGTATCTCCAATTCAGTACTTGAGTACTGTTCTTCTTTATCACTATCATAAAGTTGTAATTCTATAATGCTTGAGCCTGAAAAAAATCTACTTGTTTCAACGGTATAAGGAAGTGAAACCACGGCCCCTTCTTCGTTTGACGTCAATTCGATATCATCCTCATTATATTCGAAAGTTTTGACTAATCCCTCCCACTCAACAATACTTTCATAATCCAGTTCAAATCCGAGTATTGAGAATGGATATCTAGCAGTCATATCTGAAAGTACATCAAACTCTACTTCTTCGAATATTAGTTGGTTCAATTCATCATCTGTAAAATCATCTAATGAGGTTTGAAGTTCGAGTTCTATCTTTTTATTTTCTCCTCTTTCAACCGAAGACACGTATTTTGTTTCACTAAATAACGTTCGGTTGAACCCGACTATTTCTATATCGATGTTTATATCTTCCATACTGTAATAACCGGAATTATTGACCCATATATCTCCTCTTAAAAAGAGATCGTTGTCTTGGACATCCCATTCTATTTCTTCTTCGGATGGGATTTCAATGTTGATATCACCTGTCATAGCTGGAAATACACTGGTAAAGGAAATAATTAAGATTATTATACATAGGATCGTAAGTACAACCTTTAGTATGACCAATTTAGGTTTCATAGGTATCCAATTTATCTAATGCAAAATAAACCTTATGTAGGATAATCACCTTTATAAAATGATATAAGTCTGTAAGTTAAGTCAATTATCCGCTATAATTTTATACCACACCTAGGTTGGGAAAGCTATGAACTGCAGTCAATGCAGAAATAAAGCAGTGACCTATATCCGTTACAGCGGTCAGCATCTTTGTAAAGAACATTTCATCGATTTCTTCGAATCTAGAGTTTTTAAAGAGTTCAGGAAACAGGTCGATTTGAGTAAAGTGAGTAGGATCGGTGTCGCGGTGTCTGGCGGTAAAGATAGTATAGTTGCTTTAAGGATGATTCACAAGATCGTCGGTGAACGTCGTGATTGTGATATATTCGGTATAACCATCGATGAGGGCATAGAAGATTATCGTGCTAGCAGTTTGGAAATTGCCATAGAAGAGTACGAAAGATTGGGGGTTGATTATGAGATACGCTCTTTTGAAGAATCTTTTGGCCAACCTCTTGATGAAATGGTAGATGAGATCGATGTACAAAAACCGTGTTCAGTTTGCGGAGTCCTTAGACGCTGGCTGATGAATAAGATGGCTAAAGACGCCGGAGCAGATGTCTTAGCAACAGGTTTGAACCTCGATGATACCTCCCAATCACTACTGATGAATTTTTGTCGAGGCGATATGGAAAAGATGGCACGTTTAGGCCCTCATGAGATCGTAAAGGAAGGCCTTGTTCCTAGAATCGCTCCACTTAGACGCACCCCTGAGAATGAAGCTTATCTTTACGCACTGGTAAATGGCATGGAGATCCATCAACATGAATGCCCTTATGCAGTCTTCGCTTTAAGAGGTCTCTATAGAGATGTTTTGGGGCAGCTTGAGGACAATACACCAGGGACTAAATTCGCAGTTTTGAGTTCATATGAAAAAATAAAGGATGAATTATTGGAAAAGTACGGTGGTGGAGATCTAGAAGAGTGTAGTGTCTGTGGTGAACCAACCATCGAGGGAAAATGTAAAACTTGTGAGATGTTGGATGAATTAAATTTAGAAATTTCAGAATAATTAAATACTTTGTGAACGTTAAATAGTTTGGGAAAAATGATCTGGTGGATTCTAACCGCGGTAATATTGATAACTCTTAACATCGTGACTTTATTTGTTTTCAATAGTTACCAGGAAAAAACCAGTTCATATGCACCCGACCTTTTTTGGGTGGTGATGCTTAGTGTTGGTGTTATAATAACTTATTCAATGTTTCACCTCGATAAGATCAGTCAGAACGGACTATTTGTTTTAGCTGGATTCCATATCGGATTCATAATCTCAGTCAGATTGATAATCGGTAAAGAAGCTGAAAGAGAAGTTGTTGGTGATATGACTGAGGATGAAAAGATCGAATGGAGAGAATCTTCCTTCGATTATAAAGACACAAAGAAGTACAAATAAAGGAAAATACTCGATTCTTTCGATTGGAAAGGTTTTTATTGGTTTAACTATTACATAAATTAAGGGTGATATAATCGCCGGAAAGAGGAAGGAGACTTATAAGAAGGGAGACCAAGTGCATTTCATACTAACTGAAGACTTCTTGGAGACTTATAATAGATTCATCGAATATTGTGATGAACACTCTATAAATGCTTCTAGTGCAATTAGAAAAGCAATCGAAAAATGGCTAGAGGATAAAAAAAAGGAGACGGAACAGTTAGAGAAATTAAAGAAATCTGAGTATTGGAAAAACAAGAAAAGAAAGTAGTTTATATCCTATAAATCCTTTAGATAATCAAGAAGCCCGTCCATGGCTCGTCCTCTGTGACTTATTTTATTTTTTTCTTTGGTTCGCATCTCAGCATACGTTTGTTCTCTCCCTTCTGGTCGGAATATCGGGTCATAACCAAAACCTTTAGTCCCCTGTTTCTTCTTCGTAATGTAACCTTTTGATACTCCTTTGAAATGTTTTGTTTCCTCACCGATAAATCCAATGACACATTCAAACCTAGCTTTACGGAGATTATAGTTCTCTAAAAGTCTTAAAATACCGTCGCAACCCAACGTTCTCATCACGTAAGAAGAGTAAACACCAGGGAATCCTTTTAACTTTTCAACGAATAAACCGCTGTCATCTATGATCAGTGGTGCATGTTCCTTTAAATCATCTAAAGCGTACTCCACTACATCCTCTAACTCATCCGCCTGTATTTCCGGATAGTCGATGTTTAACATCTCAACTTCGTAGAATTTACTTAATTTTTCCTTATATTCTTTGAACTTCCCTTCGTTGGATGTTATGACATTTAAAGTTTTCATTGGTATCTACCTCTAGATTCGATCTTTTTCACCCTTTCTATAGTTCCTTCCGCTCCATTAAACACTTCTCTATACCCCTCTAAGACTTCTTCGTAAAGTTCTAGTGGATTATCATGAACGCTTATCAGTGCTTCTCTCATTAGATGAAGGTCGACGCCCATATCTTCTATAGATGACTCCTGTTCACCCAGACTGAAGTCGATAAAACAAAAGTTTTCACTTTCCGGTGAGAAAAGTATATTCGAAGTTGTAAGATCACCATGAGTCACACCCGCTTTGTGCAGTCTTCCGATATGTTTTCCGATAGTTTTCAAATCAACTTCGTACCCGTCATTTATGGCATCCATGACTCTTAACCCGTTAAAATACTGAATTATCATAGTTTTATCTTCAAGTCTTAGATCATATATGATCGGAACCGGAACTCCAGCACTCCTAGCCAAGACCATCAATTTAACTTCCTTCTTGATCCTGGATTTTCGTATATTATCGTCCAATCTAGGATGCCGGTAACCCTTCTTGACTCTTTTCTTTACTACTGCATCCCTACCGAACCAATTCACCCTCCATATCTCAGCTTCCGCTCCCCTGCTAAGTAGTTCTTTTACTTCGATATCTATGATAGGAGAATCTAGTTCTAGTGTTGGGTTTTCTTTCATATCTACCAAAAATGGTTTTTCAGATATAGAAGTTTTCCTTTTTGACCCAAGGTTTAAATCAATGTACACAATTTTTTGGGTAGGTGTATCCATGGAAAAACAAGAACGAGAGAATGGCCAGATACGTGAAACCAAGATAACTCCGAATTATTTGGAAAACCCCACTGGTTCGGCTTTAATAGAAACTGGGAAAACCAAAGTGATATGTACTGCTATGGTTGAAGAAAGTTTACCACCCTGGATTCAAAACAACGACGGAATGGAACAGGGATGGTTGACTGGAAGATACGGTATGCTCCCTGGAAGTGGTGAAAGCAGGATCCGACGTGAGAGAAGGGGGGCTAAAGGAAGAACCAAGGAAATCCAGAGATTGATCGGAAGGGCTTTAAGAACCTGTTTAGATCTAAAAAAATTAGGACCGAGAACTATCTGGATCGATTGTGATGTGATACAAGCCGATGGCGGGACTAGGACTGCATCGATCACGGGCAGCTGGATAGCTCTTAGATTAGCGATAAATAAATTGTTAGAAGAAGGTTCGCTTGAAGAGGACCCTATAATCAGGCAGGTTGCTGCAACCAGTGTAGGTTTGGTTGATGATGAAATTTTGTTAGACCTTGCATATAAAGAAGATTTTTCAGCTCAGGTGGACATGAATGTTGTCATGGACGTCGATGGAAAATATGTTGAAATACAGGCAACCGGCGAAGAATCGGTTTTCACTAGAGAACAGCATGATAAGATGTTGGATTATGCGGAGAAAGGTATCAAGGAATTGATAAAAATCCAGAAAGAAGCTTTCAGTTGATGTATATGCAGAAGATGATAAATCAGTTCGAAGGCATTTATCCTGCTGCTATTACTCCATTCGAAGAGGATGAAACTCTAGACGAACTTAAGCTTATAGATTTCTTAGATTTTCTCATAGATGGAAACGTACATGGTATATATCTACTCGGAACGAACGGTGAAGCACCACTTCTGGATATGGAAGAGAAAAAAAGGGTCATTGAATTGGCAGTGGAACATGTAGATGGTAGAGTTCCAATAATTGCGGGAACGATGTGCAACAGCACAAAAAAGACAATCGCACTTTCAAGATGGGCTGAAGAAAAAGGTGCGGATGGAGTGCATGCAATCATCCCTTATTATTTCCCATCCCCACGTAAATCTCTAGTTAAACATTTTAAAGATATCGCCAAAGAGATTAGCTTGCCCATATTCATTTATTCCATACCCCAACGCACTGGAAATGATTTAGATATGGTAACGTTAAAAGAACTATCAAAGATCGATAATGTGGCAGCACTGAAAGATAGTTCTGGATATTTAGCTTTCTTTTACTCTGCTGTCGAAGAGATAAATGATCTTCAGTTCTTCGGTGGTAATGATTCATTGATCTATTCTTATTTAACAATGGGTGGAAGCGGCGCTGTAACTGCTGCTGGTAACGCTTTTCCAGAATTGGTTTCATCGATTTACGATCATTTTGTGAAAGGTGAATTCCAAAAGGCTAAGGAAGCACAGGATAAAGTTCTTAGAATCAGTAATGCTATGAAAAAAGGTCCTTATCTCTCAGGTGTCAAAGCCGCATTGAAATTGAAAGGATTGGATTTTGGAGAAGTTAGAAAACCGTTAGAGCCTTTCTCAAAAGAAGAAACCACTTTATTGAAGAAAGAATTGAATGATTTAGGACTGTTGTGAGGAGATGAATATGAGTAAAGAAAAGTTGAAGGGAAAAGCTGCGATAATTACCGGAGCTAGTTCTGGAATAGGTAAAGCAGTGGCTGAAAAATTTGCTGAAGAAGGCTGTAACCTTGTTTTAGCTTCTAGGACTGAAACTAAATTGATCGATGTTAAAAAATCGATTCAATCTAAAACACCAGATATCAAAATATTAACCATTCCCACGGATATCAGAGATGAGCAGCAGGTAAAAGAGATGGTCGAAAAGTGCGTTAATAAAATGGGACGGTTAGATATTCTAGTCAACAACGCTGGAATCATCAGGTATGGTGAAATAGAGAACTTCTCTAGTAAAGATTTTGATGACGTCATGGAGACTAATGTTTACGGAACGTTTTATGCTACAAAAGCAGCTTTACCTCATTTAAAAAAATCAAAAGGGAACCTGATATTCATCGGAAGCTTTGACTCAAACCATCCCCGTTCGTTCAACCCTATTTACTGTTCAAGTAAATGGTGGGTCAAAGGTTTTGCTCACAGTGTCGAATCTATTGTTGGAAAACATGATGTTGCAGTCAGTTTGATAAACCCTTCCGAAGTTAGAACGGAAATATCTGATGAAGCTGGACAAGCATATAAAGAGAAATTCGACCAAGGAGAAGTCACAGAACCTGAAGAGATAGCTGAGGCAGTACTATTTGCGGCAAAGCAAAGTAAAACAACCACTTTGAGTCAGATCGATATATACAGAAGAAATAAGTTGTCAGATTTCTTCTAGATCATAGCTTCACTTTGATATATCTTCCTTCATCCCTGATAAAGTTAAAGAGGGAATCGTAAACTGGATGTTCTGATAGAGTGATTGAATCACCGATTATTATCAGTTTTCTCTTAGCCCTGGTGATACTTACATTCAATCTTCTCAGATCTTTTAGAAATCCAATATTTCCTGAGTTATTGCTTCTAGTCAGCGATAAAATGATGACCTCCTTTTCCCTACCCTGGAAACCGTCAACAGTATCTATTTCTATATTTTCATGGTCTATTTTCGAGTTTATATTATCTTTTTGATCATCATAGGGTGTGATAACCCCTATATCAACTTCTGAAATACCACATTCCAACAGTTCTTTTGTGATCTCCGTTACGAGTAAAGATTCACCGGTATTTTCCTTAGAATTAGATCCTTCTCTAGATCGTTCTTCCATGTTTCCAAGTGTATCCATGAACACAAGTGGTTCTTCTGAATCGATCACATCTGAAAATTTTCCTCTGGGTCTATTTTCTAAAATGTCATCTAAGGTATGATCCTTAACGGATCCATGAGCTTTGATTTGTCCATCATAGAATGCATCATCTGAAAAATGCATTATCTTCTCATTCATCCTGTACTGAACTTGTAAAAGAGTTTTGATCTTAGAACCGTACATGGCTATCAATCGTTCGAACAAGGTATCGGTAAGCCCCTCCTCTTTAGCTTGTAAATTTTTTATGGTAGGTGGTAATTGTTTGTGATCTCCGGCCATGATAATCTTTTTAGACTTTATTAATGGAATCAAGCACGAAGGTTCGGTTGCCTGGGTTGCTTCATCTATAACACACAAATCAAACTTTCTCCCTTCCAATATCTCGCTTCCAGCCGATGAATTCGTAGTACAAACAACATCACAATCCCTAAGAATCTCATCGACGGCTTTATCTTCTAACAGGTCAACCTTTTTGAACAGCTTATCGATCTTATCCTGAAGCTCCAATGACTTAGCCATCTCTTTGATCTTGTCCGATGGTACTCCCCGGGAACCTTTACCTTTCTTGGCTAGGGACTTTATTGCTTCGTCGCTCAAACCTCTTCTCCATCGACCGCTTGGATATGTGTAACTTTCCTGCTCATCCTTCAATTCTAACGCTTGCTGCCTTAATTCGTCAGCCTTTTGGAAAGTTGAATTATCCTCTAATAGGTAATCTAAAGTATGATCTCTTAAAAGGGGAGTCACCCTTGCTGGATGTCCCACTCTAACAACGTTTCTACCTTTGTTTATGAGATGTTCAACTAAATTGTCAACTGCTGTATTAGAATCTGCACAAGCCAAAACACTTCGACCGTCCTCTACAGCTTGTTCAATAACTTCCACACAAGTGATAGTTTTCCCCGTTCCAGGTGGGCCATGTATTAGATGTATATCATCGGATTCAAGTGCATTTTTAACGGCCTTTTTTTGGCTTTCGTTTAATACTTGATTCATGAAATAAACATCTTCAACATCGCTTCGTTCCAAATCATTTTTTGAAAGAAGTTTGCTAACCAATCTTCTCTTTTTCCCTTTCAGACCAGGAACAGAATTGATAGCGTCTAACATTCGCTGGTATGTTATATCGTTCACATAAAGGTCGACTCTAACTTTATCGAAAATCCAGTCTGGAGGTTTTTCATCGAAGACTGTTGTAAGAGAGTAACCAGTCTTCTCGATTACCGTTCCCGAGGGATTATCATCGGATAGTGGTTGATTTTTACTTACCCTGATAAGGTCTCCAACACTTATCTCAGTTTCTGGCATACCGTCCTTTCTAACAAATTTTACGACATGTTTATTCCCTAAGCCAGTACCCTTATCTCTAGCCCTAGAATCTAGTATCGCCCGTCCCTTCTTTTGCCGTTCATAACCACTTAAGTACTTCATTTCGTTTTCATGGAGTTTCATCTCTTCTTTTCTTTCTAACTGAACTAAACGAGTAAAATGTTCAACATACCTATCTTCAGAAAATTCTTTAAATTTAACCGTTTCAATATCCCCAGGTTCAACTATAGTAGGCTGTTTCTCCATTAGAAATCACCGGTAAAAAGAATAAAAGAAAAAAATTATTCTTTTATGAACTTTCTATCCTAGGTGCTAATAAGTAGATTACTTTCCCATATCCGTCTGCAAACTGGAAGCGCATTTTGACAGGATAATCCGCTCCTATTTCCATACTTATGGGTGTATTACTTCCTACACATTTGATCATGCTCGAGAAGTAATCTAAAGCGAATAAAGACCTAACCTTTTCGTTTGCTTCGATTTCATCTAGCTCGTCTGGTGATAATTTTAATCGCACCATATCCTCATCTTCTTCAGATATGATTTCAAAACCGTCAGGCCCTGCGGTTATAGAGATATGGTCTGATATATTCTGAGAAGCTTTTATTCCCTTCAATAAATGTTTTCCTAGGATAGTTAAATTGATAGGTAAATCTAGTTGTGGTACGTTTGGATCAGTCATTCCAGCAGTATCTAACAGTGGCATTTTTTGTGTAATATTATCTACTTCCATAATTAGTCTATTTTCATCTTCATTATGATTAATAGTAACGATATCACCTGAACCGGCTAATTTTAGGAATTGGTCGATTTTTGAAAGGTTCAATCCCAATTCTGTTTCTTCAGCATCATAACTTTCGAAAGCATCCTTATTTAGGCTCAAATCGACCATGGCCACGTGCGCAGGATCAACTGCCTTCAAAGAAACACCTTCTTTATCCAAATTTAGTTTTACTTCATCTACTATCGTTCCAACTATTTCAATCAAGTCTTTCAATATCTCTGATTTGATTTCAGCGTTTAACATGGT
>JAFDTG010000056.1 GCA_019594235.1 Candidatus Saliniplasma halalkaliphilum
GCTTTACTACCTTTTGATAGATTTCCAACATCCGTTCTCTCTAAAGCCATAGCAGAGTTGACTGTAGTTGCAGTAAGAGCTTCGCTAGGGGTCATTTTCATCTGGAGACATGCTAAAGTTATTATCATCTGCATGGATTCTGTATAACAATTGGGGTTTAGATCAGTGGCCAAGGCTATAGGCATACCCATATCGATCATCTTTCTAGCTGGAGAATACTCTTCTTCCATGAGCATGAAAGGTGTTCCAGGTAATAATATCCCGATAACTCCGTTTTCAGCCATCTTCTTGATATCGCTTTGTTCTGTTTTGACTAGGTGTTCAGCAGAAATCGCCCCTACTTCACCAGCCATACAACTGCACCCTATGTTCTCTATTTCATCGGCGTGAACTCTCAAACCCAGACCCATCTCTTTAGCTTTCTTCAGCAATCTACGGCTATCTTCTACGTTAAACACACCTTTTTCACAGAATACGTCACAGTACTCAGCCAGTCCTTTATCAACTATCTCTGGGATCACTTCTTCGATACAGTGATCGATATATTCTGCGTGATCTTCATACTCGGGTGGCAATGAATGCGCTCCGAGATAAGTCGGTACTAGATATATAGGATGTTCCTCGTTCAATTCCTTGATCGCTTCTAGACTTTTGATCTCAGTCTCTTTATCAAGACCGTACCCACTCTTTGCTTCAGCTGTAGTCGTCCCGTACTCCATCATTCTATCCATACGTTTCCTAGTCTCTTCTTTCAATTGTTCAAGACTTGCTCTACGGGTGGACTTTACGGTACTTAAAATACCACCGCCGGATTCTAAGATTTCCATGTAGGTTTTACCTTTGATTTTCATCTCCAATTCATTTTCTCTGGATCCAGCAAATACCAGATGAGTATGTGGATCTACGAATCCGGGTATCACGGTTTTACCAGAGGCATCCACCTTCTTATGAGCTTGGTAATCTGATAAAATATCCTTGGATGAACCATGATCGATAATCTTACCTTCATCAACGGCTAAAGCCCCATTATTAATAAGACCTGTATCCTTCATTTCCTCTCCAATCCTAGGTCTATCTGGTCCATCTAATGTGTGTAATTCAGAACAATTGTGAACGATCAAGTCTATTGTCATGTTTAAGCTTATTACTGAATGAATTATATTCTTTTTGATTTAATTGATTAGAATATCCCCATATTTCTAAGTAAAATGAAAATGAAAACTATGATACCTATTACAATAGCGATCACAGCCCAGATCTGAGCTATAGTTATCAATAAATACAATTTCGCTTTCTTATCCGGCGTATCAAAATATTTCTCAATCAGATCTTTCAATATTATCCCCTAGGTTTCTTTTTCTTCCATGATGGATTTGATCTTCTTTCTCCGTACAAAGTCTTCCCTTTCTCTTTCTTCCAGTTGTCTCTCTATGTACTCAATAGTAGCTTCAAGTTTGGGTATGTAAATATATTCTAAAGCATTCACTCTTCTTTTTGCCTTCTCGATCTCGTCAGCTAATCTGGTCAATTTTCCTTCGATTTCAGCCAGTTTAAGAGCCTTTTCTAAAGAATCCCTGAACTTTTCGACCGTTTCGTCGAGTTTAACGGTAGTATCCGCGTAACCGTAAAACTTCTCAGAAGGTACTTCCGGTATAAAAGAGGGGACTTTTACACCCATAATGTTTTCAGACTCTATATCTATACCATCCATAGGAATAGCTCCATCTGCGATGCTTTTAACTTCACTCTTTCCCAATAGCATTTCGCTTTCTATAAGAGATTGATAACTCTCATCGAGGTTCTCTAGAAACTCTTTACGGAGTTCCTTTCTTTTATCCACGACCTTAAAGAATTCGTTTATAAGAGCGTCCTTCTTTTCACTCAGTAGATCGTGTCCATTCTCTGCAAGAACCTTTCTTTTTCTTATCCTGAGAAGTTCCATACGTGTTGGTTTGACGTCGTCTAGTTTTTCAGCCATCTGTTTGAAAACAAGAAAAGGTCTATATTATAAATTTTTGTATTGAGATTAGAAAAGATTATTAAGGCTCGAACTAAAAGAACATCAAACCTAAATACAAATATCCCTTTAACCGAGGAAGAAGATGATTTATAAGACCAAATGGACTAGAAGATTTACGATTTTGATACTAACTATATTTGTGTCATTAATCATTCTTTTACCTCTGAACTCATCTATATTAATGGACTCGCCTTGGCCAGCATATAAAGGAAATAACAGTAATACCGGTTTGAGCCCTTATTCAACAGATAATATCACGAATGAAATTCGGTGGACATATGAAACATCCGGTTTGATTACAGCGTATCCTGTTATTGGAGATGACGGAACAGTTTATGTCGGGTCCGCTGATGGTAGATTGTACGCCATCCAAGAAAATGGTGTTCTCAAGTGGAGTTTTGAAACCGATGATGAGATACGAACTTCACCTGCTTTATCTGGTGATGGTTCAATCTATTTCGGTTCACGAGACGGTTATTTTTACTCTTTAGATCTAGATGGTAACGAAAAATGGAGATATAACGTTGGAAGTAGGATAGATTCATCTCCTGTACTCGATTCTCAAGGTAACATATATTTCGGCTCTGGAGATGGTGACTTTTATTCACTAACGCAAACCGGTGATATGAACTGGAAATATGAAGTATCAGGTCGTAGAATTTCTCAGGCGCCAGCCATAACTGAGGATAACAGCATCATTTTTGGTTCTGAAGACAACAGTTTATACTCTCTTTCCCTCAATGGTGAACTAGAATGGAGTTTTGAAACCGAAGGCAGTATAAGATCATCTCCATCTATAGATGAAAAAGGAATGATATATTTCGGTTCTAGTGACTATAATATCTACTGTTTATATCCCAATGGAAACAAAAAATGGAATTATACAACTGAAGGTTGGATATCATCATCACCATCTATTGGACCCGAAGGTAACATATATGCAACTTCAACTGATAAAAGCCTTCACGCAATAAATACTGAAGGGGAGCTTTTATGGAAGTTTTCAACAAGTGGTTACCTTAGAGGTTCAGCTTCTGTTGGAATCGATGGGATAATCTACTTCGGGGATGTTGAGGGATATTTGTACGCAGTTAATCCTTATGGAAATGAAAAATGGACTATGAATATTGACGGTGATTTATATTCATCACCCGCTATAGGATCAAACGATGTAATGTATATTGGGTCTATTGATAATAAACTCTATTCTATTGGAAGGTTACAAAATGTACCTAGCCCAGTTAGAAATTTTAGGACAAAAATAGAAGATGAAGGTGTTTCACTAAAATGGGATTCGCCGGATTATAAAGGTATATCAACGGATTTGTGGTATAAAGTATACAAAGGCACATCTGAGGATAATTTGACATTGATAACTCAAACTTCTGAACTCGGGTATAATGATACCTCAGTCGAAAAAAACAAGACATATCACTATCGTGTCACTTCGGCAAACGAACACGGAGAATCTGTTCCCAGTGATGTTCAGGTGCATGTCCCTTTAGAAGAAGAGGAATTGTTACTAGACTGGGTCGATAATAGGATGATAATACTTGGAGTAATTGTAATGGGTATCATAGGATTGACTGCGATTAAAATTACACTGAAAAGGAAAAGGGAATATTTAGAAAAAAATTCAAAAGAAGATGTAGATGATAGTAGATACATCACATGTCCACACTGCGGCCAGTCGACTATCGTGAAAAATAGGAATAACGGTTCTATCGAATGTAAAAGGTGCAAAAGCAGGATTTGAATATTTTTTCAAATATAATCTATAACCTTATATGTCTCCGGTAAAAAGTTTCTTTTATCCAGTTCTTCCATTATTTTTTTCTTACTCCAGAATTCGCCTTCCTCAAACTCTTTATCTAGTAATTTTATATCATCTTTGTTCACATGAACTTGATACAGATTCACGTATTCTGTCTCCTCTTCTATATCTTTCACAAATTCACCTAATTTTGTGAATTCCCCAATTGTGTTGATCTCTTCTTTCATCTCTTTTGATATAGTCTCTTCATAGGTATCTCCGGAAACTACATGCCCTCCTAATACGATGCTCCAATACCCTGGGAAGAACTCTTTGTCTTCACTTCTTTTGGTTACCAGTATTTTATCATCTTTGGATTTTACAAAAAACATCACCGTTCTATGTGGTAAACATTTTTCATGGACTTCTTTTCGAGGTTTCTTATCGATAACTTCGTTTTCCTCGTTCACTACATCTAAATATTCCATGAATTTCGATATCTTATCGATGTATAAATCATATTTGGTTTAATAATACTTGTGCCATTATGCAAATGTTTAAGTAAGTTGGTTTTATCGTGAATTAAAATGGCCAATTCTGAAAATGATGAACCCTTCGGAGTCAAAAGCGTTCTATCAGATCTGAAGGTCGTATTGAAATACAAACAGCTATCGATCTTATGTTTTGCTGTATTTGTAAGTATGATCGGATTTGGCCTCATAATGCCATTTCTACCTATCTATGCGAGGGATTTTGGAGCATCTAGAACTCAGATCGGTTTGATGCTTGGACTTTTCTCTATAGTTAAGATATTTGTAGCTCCAATAGGAGGAAAAGCTGCGGATATGTACGGTCGAAAACCGATCATGGTCGGTGGTATGTTCCTTTATGTGATCGTGATGTTCCTTTTCGGTACCGCTGGATCCGTTACCGAAGTTCTGATATATAGAGCAGGCCAAGGAGCGGCTTCAGGGCTGGTTTGGCCTGTGGCTATGGCTTTTATTGGAGATATTGTTAAAGAGGAAGATAGGGGTAAAGCAATGGGGATTTACTCAGTTTCGTTCGCTAGTGGGAATGCAACCGGTCCGATAATGGGCGGTATCATAGCTAGTTATTACTCACTTTCGGTTCCTTTCTTTTTTACTTCAGCTTTAGCTGCTGTAAGTGGTATTCTTTTGTATTTTGGGATACAAGAGTCTTTTACCGGAACGAAAAGCGAGGTAATTGACAAAGGAAGACAGACATTTGCCTTCCTTAAATTTAAATTGAGTAATATCACACCCCATCCAAAGACATTTTTAGGCCTGACTATAGGTTCATTTACAGTATTCTTTGGACTAGCTATGGTTTGGCCGATGTTATCACTTTTTGGGGATGAAGTGTTACTGCTATCTGATTTACAGATATCTGGTGTTTTTACATTGATCGGCATAGTTCAGGCATTGGTTATGTTCCCTGCAGGTAGTTTGTCAGATAGGATAGGCAGGAAAACGTTGATCGTGGTAGGAGGTGTGTTTTCTTCTATCTTTGCCGGTGTTATCGGTCTTTCTACAACTTTTATATTTATCCTGAGCGCTGTTGCATTTTATACACTGGGTAGGGCCTTGGCTAGACCATCATTCCCTGCATTTGTTTCATCATTGACACCTACAAGACACAGGGGAAAAGGTATGGGTGTCTATAATTTTGCACAAAACCTTGCATTCGCTAGTGGATCCTTTTTGAGCGGTGTTATAGCTGACATGGCAGGATTACGCATACCTTTCTTTGTTGCATTATTCGTAGGTTTGTTAGGAGTCTTATTCATACACATTACGGTCGATGAACCTGATTTCATCGCAGAAAGAGATGTCCATTGATCAAACCTTATCGCTCTCTCGTTTAGAATAGTACCTTATCTCATCATCTTCGAAACCCAAATATTCAAAAAATTCCATGCCTTCAGGATTATCAGGTTCGATCAATGCGGCCCATATATTGAACCCCTTTTTTTTGAAAACATTTTCTAATCTTCTTACTAGTTCGGTCCCGATACCTTGGCTTCTATACTCCATATCCACTGCTAACCGGTTAATCCAACCCTTTCTACCGTCGTCCGTACCGAATACTATGCCGACCAATTTGTTATCTTTAAAAGCACCGATCCAGTATTCAGGTTGTTCATTAAGCTCTGTAGCAATATTTTCTTTTGTATCCCTTCCTTCCGGTTTGTATGGAAGACCTGCTTCGTTCCATATCTCTAAAATCCTTTCGTATTCTTCAATAGACGGAGTTCTAAATTCCATATTAGATGAAAATCAAAGTAACCATATTACTATTTTTTGATTGTAAAGGTTTTTAATTTGATGATCTCAAATGTATAACATCACCGGAGATTATCTTAGATCCATCTTGCAAAACTAACCTTCCCTTTTCGTCGATATCTTTCACTTTTCCAGAGATTGTTCCTGATGCTGTTTCAACTCTGACATCCTTTCCAATGGTAGATGAATACTGCCGGTATGATTTTAGGATGTTACTTGATCTGCCGTAGAAATTCGTCAAAATCGATTTCATGATTTTTTCAGGTGAATATGTTTTTTCAGTAACCGATTCGATACTGGTGCTGTTATCGATAGGTTCTGAATCAATGTTCAAACCTATTCCAACGAGAGCTCTGTTTTCAAAAATTTCTGTAAGGATACCACAGATCTTCTTATCATTTACCAGTACGTCATTTGGCCATTTCAATGATGATTTTATATCCAAGTCTTCTAATGCACGTGCTATAGCGACACCTATTTTTATGGAAAGAATTGGGTCATAATCCGTACAAATAGTGAAATATAGACCACCTTTTGGAGAAAGCCAGTGTCTACCTTTCCTTCCTCTCCCTGACGTTTGTTTCTTCGCTAGAACTGCGAAATCATCCGACTCACTTTTAACTAGTTTTTTAGCCACGTCGTTGGTAGAAGTGGTACTATCTAGTTTGTATATTTTTATTCAACCCACCTCACATGAATGTTGGAGGTGTGCTCACTGTCAAGTAAACAGCTTTTTTATCACCGATATTCTTGGCATAGTGCGAGATATCTGATGGGTGCCAGAGTGTATCTCCAGCTTCCATCTTGTAGACTTCGTCACCGACTTTGTACTCGATTATTCCACTCAAAACTAGATGTATCTCCTCGCCTTCATGGCAGTACCTGTCGGATTCAGTATCTATATCCAACTCCGCGATTATAGCTTCCATCTCTTCTGACTTCTGCAGTAGACGGAATAGCTTACCATCTACCTCCTTCCTTTCCTTCTCGTCTCCCTTCTTTACAAATTTAGATTTCATATTATCACGCAAGTAATCCGATCAATATACCTGCTGCAGTGGCAGAACCGATCACTCCAGCAACATTCGGTCCCATGGCATGCATCAATAGATGGCTACCTGGGTTTTCTTTCTGACCTATCTTTTGTACAACTCTCGAGGCCATCGGTACCGCTGAAACTCCAGCCGCTCCTATCATGGGGTTGATCTTACCCTTGGATATCTTATAGTATAACTGTCCAAATAACGTACCACCAGCCGTGGCTGTTGCGAAAGCGAAAATACCGAGTAGTAGGATCTTGAGAGTTTCGATCTGTATGAAAGTGTTGCCTGTCATTAAAAAACCGACACCGAGTCCGAGCATGATGGTAGCGATATCCATGAGTGCTCTACCACCAGTATCCGATAATCTGTCCATAACTCCAGAAACCTGGAATAGGTTACCGAGCATCAACATGCCGACTAAAGGTAGTGCATCTGGAACTAATAGTCCGACGATGATGGTGACTCCTATCGGGAATACAATCTTTTCTAATTGACTGACCTCCCTCATCTTACCCATCTTGATCTTACGCTGCTTTTTAGTGGTTAACGCCTTGATTATTGGAGGTTGTATTATAGGTACAAGAGCCATGTAAGAATAAGCTGAAACCGTGACCGCTGCTATTATCTCAGGACGTTCACCAACGAGCCTAGTGGCAGCGTAGATAGCTGTAGGACCGTCAGCCCCGCCTATGATACCTATCGAAGCCGCTGCATTTAGATCAAAGCCGAGTATAATTGCAAGTCCAAGTGCTAAAAATATACCAACTTGAGCAGCAGCCCCTAGTAAGAACGTTTTAGGATTAGCTAATAAGGGTGAAAAGTCCGTCATAGTCCCTATACCAAGGAATATTATCAATGGGATTATACCGGTTGCGATGAGTTCTGAGTAAACGATGTACATCAACCCTGGACCGATATCAGCAGTTGGTCCAGCTGTTATACCTGTTAGAGGAAGATTAGCGAGTATGACCGCAAAGCCGATAGGACCTAGTAAAAGAGGTTCCATTTTCTTTGCTATACCCAAATAAATCAATAATAGTCCAACACCGATCATAACTAAACTTTGCCAGGTCAGTGCAAGTAAACCGATTTCGAACATTTAATGTCCACCCCTTGAGTGTATTGCAGCAACGATAGCGGCAACTTTTTCCTTCTCATCTTCGTCCTCACTCACAAAAAATTTGTTGATTATATATCCGAAAAAATACGTGCTTACAGTGAGGATAGTCAAAGTAATGAAAACAACGCCTAAACCTATTAAGATCACTTCTAGAGTGTTCATGTTATCCTACCAACGTTGCTATTTGATCTCCCTCTTTAACATCTTGCCCCTTCTGTACATGGAGGGTTTTTATGGTTCCATCTTTAGGAGCGGGGATATCGTTTTCCATCTTCATAGCTTCTAATATTGCTATTGGGTCACCTGCATTAACTTTGTCCCCGGTATTTACTTTTAAATCGATAATAGTACCTAGCATAGGTGCGTTTATCTGTGTTTCTTCCCCGGATGGTTCAGCATCTTTTGATTTACTTTTATCTTTTGATTTCGAAGGACCTTGTCCGTCGGGGAACAATACAGAAACGTTGTATTCTTTTCCATCGATGATGACTTTTTCCTCATTCCTCATCTTTACCCTGTAGTCTTTACCATCGACTCTGACTTTCCCTTCGTATGGATACTCGATGCGCGGTACGACTTCTTTTTCTTCTCCTGGTTTTTCGAGTGGAAGTTGATCGGATGTGAATTCCGCTTCCACCTCACCTTTTAAGAATTTCAAACCGATATCGGGGTAGATCGTGTATGTAAGTACGTCTTCAGGTTTTCTTAAAAGACCCATATCTTCTAGTTCGTCTTTCTTTTTCTTATATTCTGGTTCTAAAAGACTTGCAGGTCTTTCATAGATCACTTCATCTTCCCAATCAGGACCTAAGATCATTTCGTACATCTCTTCAGATATCTCACCAGGAGGTCTACCGTACATGCCTCTGAAGTACTCTTTAGTTGGATTAGTGATCCTTTTATATCTTCCGAATTTTACATTCATCACAGATTGAGTTCCTACTACTTGTGAAGTAGGGGTTACTAAAGTTGGATAACCAAACTCCTTCCTAACTTTTACTACTTCTTTCAATACTTCGTCATACTTATCAGCAGCACCCTGTTTTTCGAGCTGACTGACCAAGTTCGAAAGCATTCCACCGGGTATCTGATGCATGGTTACAGAAGGATCTAATCTTAAAGCTTGACTGCGGTGGAGATGTCTGTACTTATCCCATACCTCATTGAAGTATTCTCGGATGTCCATCAATAACTCCATATCATAACCGGTATCATATTCTGTACCTTTTAAAGCTGCAGTTACTGATTCCGTAGGAGGCTGACCTGTTGCACCGGTTAGAGAGGAAATAGATGTATCCAATATATCCACACCGGCTTCACAAGCCTTCATATAAGCCATACCGGTCATACCAGAAGTGTTATGGCTGTGCAAGTCGATGGGTATCTTAATCCCGGCGTCTTTACATCCTTTAATTATATCATAAGCTCTAGTTGGGGAGATCATACCGGCCATATCTTTTATACACAGAGAATCACAACCCATCTTTTCTAATTCTTTAAAATCTTCAACATAACGTTCTACGGTGTGAACCGGTGATATGGTGTAACATAAAGATCCCTGGACGTGTCCTCCCACTTTCTTTGCTGTTTCGATAGGAACTTTCATGTTTCGTAGGTCGTTTAATGCGTCAAAGATCCGGAAATTGTCACACCCGTTCTTGTAAGCTAATTTTATAAATTTCTTGACAACATCATCCGGAAAATTTCTGTATGCAACGATATTCATAGCCCTTTCCAGCATCTGTAACGGAGTGTTGGGTAGGTGTTCACTCAAAGTGTTGAGCCTTTCCCAAGGATCTTCATTTAGATATCTGATACATGCATCGAAAGTGGCTCCACCCCATACTTCCAAAGAGTGAAAACCTACTTTATCCATCTTGTCACATATCGGTACCATATCTTCTGTTCTTAATCTAGTCGCTAAAACGGACTGATGCGCATCCCTTAACGTTTGGTCATGTAATTGAACCATTATTTACTTCCTCCTTCTGGATATATAACCATGCATGGGTATTCTATCC
>JAFDTG010000112.1 GCA_019594235.1 Candidatus Saliniplasma halalkaliphilum
CTCCTTAAAAGGAGGGATCTCTCCCTCTTCAATTGCTTCTATCCTTTCCAATATCTCTTCAGGTGTATGAATACTACCGCCCATCTTCGGTGCTAAGTAAGTTTGAGCGGCTCCTGCTGTACATCTTTCCACTTCGAAGACTATCTGACCGAAGTTGATCTCAGCTACTAAGAATGAATCGACTCCTTCCCTGGCAAGGTCATAGATCCTTTCCTCTGGGAAGGGCCAGATAGTTCTCGGTCTTAAAAGTCCCACTTTGTAACCTTTCTCTCTAGCCATATCCACGGCTTCGATTGCAGCCCTGTAAACACTCCCGTAAGCCACTATGACTTTTTTAGCGTCTTCCATCTTGTACTCGTCGTATTCTAAGATATCGTCGGCATTTTTCCTGATCTTATCTATCAATCTTGTAACAAGCATATTTTGAGTTTCCTCATTGACTGAAGGATGGCCTTCTTCATCATGGGTTAGACCGGTTACGTGGACTGAATAACCGTCTCCTGCGTTGGCCATAGGAGGAACAAGATCCTCATCTGGACAGAACGGTAGGAACTCTTCCGGTGGATCTCTAGGTTTCTTCCTGTCAACGATCTCGATCTCATCTTTTTCTGGGATCTCGACTTTTTCGGTCATGTGTGCGACCATCTCGTCGGATAAAACCACCACTGGAAGTCTGTACTTTTCTGCAGCATTGAACGCTTGAATGGTCATATCGAACATCTCCTGTGGTGAAGATGGTACGTAAACGATAACTCCAACGTCTCCGTGGGTCCCCCATCTGGTCTGATTCACATCTCCCTGGGCGACTTTAGTCGGTAATCCTGTTGAAGGTCCGCCTCGCATGACGTTCACTATCACACATGGTGTTTCTGTCATCAGTCCCAGACCGTAGTTCTCCATCATCAAACTGAAACCCGGTCCACTTGTAGCAGTCATGGCTTTCCTTCCAGCCCAGGATGCACCTAATATAGCAGCGATACTTGCCAACTCGTCCTCCATCTGAAGGTAACTGCCGTGAAATTCCGGGAAACGGTTGGCGATCCTTTCTAAGATCTCTGAAGCCGGTGTGATCGGGTAACCTGCAAAAAAAGTACAACCGGCTGCGATAGCACCTTCGGCACAAGCTGTATTTCCATCCAAGAAATGTGTACCTGCTTTCATCATCTTATTCATCCTCCTCTTTTAGATAAATTGAAAATTCTGGACATATCTTCTCACACTTACCGCATAGGATACAACCTTCAGTCATCTCCGGTGGATGATAACCTTTCTCAGTGGTGTCGTCAGATGTTTTCAATGCACCGACTGGACAGAATTCTATACAAAAACCGCAGCCCTTGCATCTCTCTGGTATCAAACACACGCCTCCCTTCTTCTTCTTTGTTTCAACATCCCAACACACGATGTCTGAGTTTTCTTCCTTTTCTTTACTCATATATATTCCCTACCTATATGTTACATATATTCTAATAGACTTACATTTTTCGCAGGAAAGTTCATATCATCACTGAAGGTATATCTATGAAAAAAAGTACTGTTACTGGAGAAACTTGAACACAGCTTAGACCGTTTTGAAATTTCTCGGCTTCCTTCCTGCATGGAGATGGTCTCCATTCAGCCTCGAAGAGTATTCCATATAAATAGCTTTTCATCGTATATGGTTTCACATAAATTGTTAGATAAAATTGAACAACAAAATAAACGATATTAGACTTATTTTACCTAAACCATAAATACTCTCATATATATTCCACCATAGGGATAAGATGAAAAATCAAGCTGTGATATTGATTTCTGCATTATTGTTAATTTCCGCCATATTGATACCGGCAATTGATGTCTCAGAGAGTTCAAACGAAGTTAAAGAAGGAACACCATTTGAAGGTGAACCACTGTGGAATATCAACGTGAGTGAAGGGGCCGTAGTGATCATAGGAGTCGAAAGTGATGATGTTTTTGCTATGGATGAGAACAGTACATATTTTATCGAAAAAGGTGGTGAGATACGTTGGAGTCGAAGGTTCAACGAGACAATATTACTTCGAAGGATAGATCGACCATATACCATCGATGAATACATAATGACTTTAAGAGAAGGAGATGATACAGAACTCACTCTCCATAGAATAGATCTCGAGGATGGCTCTTCGATATGGGAAAGATCAATCGAGACTGAATGGCAAACTACTGGATACTTAGTGAGTGAAAATAATTCCGTTTATATCCTTTCTGATGATTTGATTATAAAGATATCTGAGGGAGGCGATGAACTTTGGAGAAAAGAAATTGATGCAGGTTTTGGATTTTACTATAATTCAAGACTTGACAAAGATGGTAACCTTTACGGAATAAAGTCAGGATGGGATATACAAGATAGAATTATGTGTATCTCCCCTGATGGAGAATTAAGATGGGAAGAAGAAATAGAATATATCAATGATCCTAACATAAGATTGGACTTTTCTCGGGACGTGATGTATTTCATGAATAACAATACATTACAACAACTCGATGCAGAAGATGGTATAGTTTGGTCACAAAATTATACAGACCTAGGAAACATGTATCACTTCGACGTTCTAGATGATAGAGTTTTTTTACTCACATACCAAATGCTTGGAAATCTAACCTTGAGAGAGATGTCTAAAGATGGGGAGGAAAAGTGGAACACTACCGTTTATCCCGAATTGAAAGGCTTCCCTTGGATGACTTTAGGTGAAAATAAAAGGATATACACTGGTTATTTTAACACAACAGACCATTTATTAAAAATTGAAAATACCGTGGCCTTTGATCTAGACGGTGAATTAGCATGGGAACATGATTTCGAA
>JAFDTG010000055.1 GCA_019594235.1 Candidatus Saliniplasma halalkaliphilum
GTACTCTGAAATAGCTTTCTCCACATCTTCTCTTTTTATACCTTTATCCTCGGCAAACTCTTCACCCCATTCAAGGAGCCTTTTGAATTCCGAATCCGACGGAATTTCAACTCTTTTCAGTACGATCGTATCATCTTCCCCATACATCGCAAAGACTTCTCCATCTTCTAGATGCATGACATCTCTCAATTCTTTTGGGATTACAATCTGTCCTTTCGAGGAGAGCTTAGTAAGTTTAACTTCGCTCATGATCTTCATAATATGTAAGAGCATCTTACTATTTATCCTTTTCCTTACTACGGAATAGGATGTTTTAGATTATGATATTCGATCAATTTGATTATGATCTGCGTCCGTTTTTGTTACGATCGGCGTCTGTTGCATGACGGCGTTCGTGTACGCAGGAACTAGTTCCTACTCTCTCTCGGCAGGTATGCCTCGAGATACGAGTTACCAGACGCTGTTCGTAATATTATCGGGGAAACTGACACCGATCGTAATGCTCTTAAGGACGACTCGAAAGAGTATTTTTTATTTCTGGATGGACAGAGGAACTGACGTAGTTCGTAATCTGATCAGCGTCAGATGGTGGGAGGGGAGGGGGTGGATCGTATGCAACTTGGTGTATTTCTCCAGAAAAGATTAAAGAAGCAGTTTTAGTGTGGTTTAGAGACATTTAATCTTTTATATATTTTAAAATCCGTTTAGCATCGTTCAAAATCTCCTCTGCATCGTTCTGAGAAAATTGTTTGTGAGGAACATTGATCTCATCTCCTTTAAAATCAACATATTGAGTTTCAGACCTTCTTCTTAACCATTTGAAAAGTGAATTTTGAATTGATTCCTTCGGATCATATAACTCAATAAATTTCTTAATTTTGGCTGGATGAGCTCTTGGAATGCTTTCACCTTTATCAGCTATAGCTGACGAGATCATCTGTTCTATAGCATCATAGGCGTTTTTCACCACTTGGGCCCATATATTAGTGTTCTCAGAAGCAGCTTCGAACAGAGTTTCAGCAGATTCAAGTGTGAGGACAGCTTCTTGTAGATAGGCTTCCGCTTGTTCTTCTTTTTTGCTCATAATAATTCCTCTGGATCATGTATTGGATGTAGATCCTCTTTTATCGTTTGGAGGAAATCACTACCCTCCTTTTTACTTTTTCGGTAATCTTTTCTCTGATACACCTCGCTTACCAGCATACGGCTTCCTTCTTTCGTTTCTAAAATTGTCGAACCAAATCTTTCTTTAATCTTTTTCTCGCTTTCTTTCTTATCATCGACTATCAATAAGATGTCTACATCGCTGTCCTGGTGGGCTTCTCCTCTTGCAACAGATCCATAAAGAGCAATGGCTTTCACTTCTTCGACGGTTTTGATCTCCCACCAAAGCTTCTCTAGGTAGAGATGAAATTCTTCTTGTGGAACCTCCCATATCCTGAAAAGTGCTGCCTTATTTTCATCTAGTGTGATAGAGCCGCTGATGAATTCATTAGGGAGGATTCCTACATATTGAACAAAACCTTCCTTTAAACTGTACAGGTTTTTCGGTCTAGTCTTCGCTTCGATCTTACTTTTGCTCAAAAAACCCTCTTTTTCCAGTTCATCTAAATGGTTGTAAACAGTCTCGGTAGATTTGTTCAATTCTTCAGCTAGATCAGTCGGAGTCCAATCTCTTTCGGCCAACTTTTGAAGTATCTCTTTCCGAGCGCTGCTGATCTTGAACATCATATTGAGATACTCATATTATTATTTAAATATGTTGCTTAGTTTCTCATATTAGTAACTAAATAACTTTTGAGGATATTAATACGAGTGAAGTAGAATTCAACCTGTTTTGGATCATTAGATTTCTTAAATTTAATTATCATCTGCGGTTGATTTAGTTATCAAATGCGGTTGGCGAGGAATAACTTCTTCTTCATCCGTAGAATCTTGTTTGAGGATGTAAAGATGCAATCTTAAAACATCCTCGTTATGAACTACGGAGGATATCAACCGCACATCATATATGAACCGTCCACCGTAGTTGATAATGAAAAGGGGTAAATCAACCATAGTTGATATCTACTGGAAAATCAGAGATTTTCCATCGAATCTCGGAATTTTCAAAGAAAATTCCAAGTATATTGGAAACAAGTTTCCAAGACTATTTGGAATTTCTATGAAATTCCGAAACATATGAACTGCGGTGGATGGAAGAAGAGAGGAATAGGGTCTAGATAGGGGTGGGATCAACCGCAGGTGATAATTGCGCCGGAACGGGTTCCGTCTCTCATTCGGCAAGTGTACCTCGTGATCCGCAGTATCAACGAGGATCGAGGGATAAAATCCTAATGATATGAGATTCGGTGGACGAGGGGTAGGGGGTGGATCGTCTGCAACTTGGTGTATTTCTCGATGAAAGATTAAAGATTTAGAAAAAAGTAGTTTTTGTAAAGGGTTTTGGGTAGGATTTTAATCTATATCCTCAAGCATTTCTTTTATCAGATGTTTTGTTTCTGGGATATCATGTTTTACGGTTTCCCATAAAATGTCCTGAGAGATGGTAAAATAACCGTGGATCATTTTATCTCTCATCTTAGCCATCTTTTTCCAAGGAACCTCAGGATATTTTTTTTGTATATTTTCAGGGATCTGCTTTGTAGCTTCACCTATTATCTCTATGTTTCTTACAACAGCATCTATAGTTTTTTGATCCTCTACGAAATCTTCATAATCTACGCCTTCGAGGTAATGATCGATGTTTTCCATAGAATCTAACATATCTTTCAAGAAAATTTTGTAATTTCTTTCGTAACTCATACTTCAACTGCCTCTTTCAATATCGATTCTTTTAGATCGACTTTGATCCCCTTTTTGGGCACTAAGTCTATATTGACTCCTAAAATATCTTCCAGTTCTTCCTCCAGCCCTATAAATTTTATCAACCCTATAGGTTGAGTAAAATCCACAAGTATATCCAGATCACTTTTACTGGTCTCATCGCCCCTTATATAGGATCCAAATATGCTTATCTCCTTGACGTTGTATTTCTCTTTGAGATCTGGTTTATGTTCCCTCAGTTTTTGTTTGATCCCTTCTAGTTCACTCATCACTTACGATTATGATTAGCTAAGAATATATAAGTTTCCATGTTGTATGCTTTTAGCCAATATGATTTCTGCCCTATCTTTGATTATGATCTACGTCTGTTTTTGTTACGAACAACGTCTGGCGTGGAACTATCCCACTCCCTCCTCATTAGCATTGCGGATGCTAGCAGACGGCGTTCGTGTCTACTGGAATTTTAATTGAAAATTCCATCGATATTTAGAATTTTCAAAGAAAATTCTGAAACATACGAGTTACCTGAATAGCATGTTTAAGTCCGCCTCTATAATATATGTATAGAGGTGTAATGAAATATGCTATACGCAGGTATGGATATACATAAAAGGAACACGCATGCAGTGGTGAAGACTGAAAAAGGCGAAGTAATCAAAGAAGATGAGATAAGGACAAAAGAAAAAAAGATCAAACAATTTTTCGAAGATATAGAGGAAGAATTTGAGGTTGCCATGGAAGCTACTGGTAATTACGAATTCTTCTATGAAACATTGGAGGATTTAGCCAGTGAAGTTCATCTGGCCAATCCGTACAAGACAAGGTTGATAGCTGAAGAAAAAGTGAAGACTGATAAGGTCGATGCGAACGCTCTAGCAGATCTGTTAAGAGGTAATCTGTTACCAACATCGTATATCCCTTCAAAGGAAATAAGAAACCTTAGAAGGCTGGTCAGAAGAAGAGTCAAACTAGGCAAACAAAGAACTGAGATCAAAAATCAAATCAAGGATGAATTACGAAGGCAGATTATCGACTATTCTAATAGATCAATATTCAAAAACGATGGAATCAAGTTCCTTGAAGATCTGGACAATCCTATCATCGATTCTTGTCTCTCCATCTATCAAACTATCGATGAAGAATTGGAGATAGTGGAGAAAAAACTGACCGATCAAGGGATGGAATATGAAGAAGTCCGGTTGCTCAATACCATTCCTGGTGTGGGACCATATTCAGCAACGCTGATCTTTGGAGAGATCGCTGATATCAACAGATTTTCTTCTGAAGAAAAATTATTCTCATATGCTGGACTGGTGCCAACAGTTCATCAGTCCGGTGAAAAGAACTATCACGGTAGGTTGAGCAAAGAATGTAACAAATATCTACAATGGATTTTAGTCCAGTGTGTTCAACAGCATATTAGATATTGCTCAAATAGTAAAATCTCTTCATTCTATAGAAAATTGAAAAAGAAGAAACCAAACAATGTTGCTAAAATAGCTACTGCTAGAAAACTACTTCAAGCAATATATTGGATGCTAAAAAATCACGATGAATTTAGAGTTAAAGGTTAGATGTGTCAGACCTTGTAACAGCGTCTGTGGCATTGCGACCACGACTAGCTGATTAAGGCCAGCACACCTAACCTAAGAACACATGCTATACTGCGGCATGGTGACCGCGAATAGATGACTGTTCGCAACTCTAATAAGATTTTCGCAATGCAGAATGAGCCATGACTTTGTCAGGCCAGTATTAACCTACCCGCCCACCCACCTCCCCCCCTAACAGACCCAGTAAATCTATATATCAAAATATGACTACAATAATATACGGCGGACTTAACATAGAAGACGCTGTTCGTAATTTTTAGGAGAAAACAGACGCAGATCGTACATCCTAGAGAGCTAACTCGGAACATGATTTTAATGATCTGGATGATAAAGATAACTGACGCGGATTGGATTGCGAACAGCGTTTGGTGGTGGGTGGAGTTGTGAAGAGGTGGAAAGTCAATGTGTTTAGAGTGTAATTGTAATTTAGGGAATTTTGAGTGTTGAAATATGTTTAAAATATAGAAAACCTTATTTCGTCCGTAGTGAAATTGGCTTATTTTTGAGTAAGAGGTCACTTGGTCTTCTTTTTCTGATAAAATGTTTTCTTTGACATTATATTCAGTCAAATCATCTTCATTTATCAACTATATTTCTAGATTTTTAGTTTAGTTTGAGTGCTCTTTTTTATTGGGACTAATTGAGAGAACGGAGCTGTATACATCTCAACCCGTTACATTGAGAAATTTTTTCTATCACTAACTATAACTGATCCGTTTGGAAATTGTTTTTTCCACCCGGTTGTTATTATCTGAACATCATTCCGAGACTTCTTTTTTCTTCCCTTCTTTCGACAGTGTTGCCCCCCATCTTTTCACAGCAGTTCTCCATTTCCGTTGTCACTTTATTTACTACGAATTCTTGTTCTATATGGCCAAATAACATGCTTAACAACCAAAATTTCCTTTTATCCATATTATCGGCTACAGTGCGGGCTACGAACAATTTAGCGTTAGTCGAACCCAAATTTCTTGGTTCGTGGATTTTTATCATATCATCTTCTACTCTGATAGTGTATATGACCGGTTCATCCTTATCTGAACGTATGTACCATTCACCCTTTCTTTTGTTGATGTTAAATTCATCATCTATGGGGTATCCGTTTTCTTCAAAAGCATCTTCGAGTTTTTGTGGTACTTCGCCTTTGACCAAACAATCTTCATACTCTGACTGGTCGAGTTCGAATATTTTTTCATCGATATGTCTGAAGAGTTTATCTTCAAGCGAGTCCAGGTGACCTTCTGGGAGTTTACTTTCATAGTACCGGTTGAGTTCTTCTCTCATGTTGTCCTTTATGTTCAACATCATCATATCCATTTCTTCGATTTCATCTTCCCTTTCACGGAAGGACCGTTTTTCGATGGATTCGTCCAACCTATTGAAGAAATGATCTATGGAATACATTTCCTTTTCACCAAGGCTCGGTTCGACAAGTTTACTGGCTAAGATTTTCTGCTGTAGAAGTGTCATCCCATTATTTTCTTTTATTTTCTGGTTGAATCTTTTTAGGAGTCTGTTGTATTCCAACATAAGTTGTTTGATCCATTCTTTGTCTTCATCGATCTTCTCTGCCATTTCGTCTGGTACGATTTCGTCAGCATCCTGTTTTTCTATATCAAGATTAGACATCTAATTACCCCACAAGCCTTCTTTGATCACTTCATGGACTAGCGCTCTTCTTTTTTTTACGCATCCGTGTTTTTCTATAAGGATGCTTCTTTTTTTTCCAAGCATATTTTCATTATAATATATGTCTTAACATCTATATAACGGTAAATATAAGAGAGGGTTGTAAAATAGGTGAAACTAAAAAATCTTGGATAGTTTACTCTCAACCTTTCATTCCTATCAATATAATTTGACCTAAATTCCTTTAAGAATTCTTAAAAAACTATTGGTATATAATCTCAAAATGACAAAATTCATGAATTACAATCATTTCAATTGAGAGTATGTTATGATTTTAAAGAACTAGAAGTATTGAAGAAACATTGAACCTACTGTTTTTACGAAGAGAACCATCACGTCTGAACCTTATATGTCCCTCAAGATATAGTATACATGATATTTTTGTATGTTATATTCTTCATGGCTTTAGTTATCATTTCACGCATGAAATCATTTAAAAGACATTCCATGATAAAATCTAGATCATCATTATGTTCTCCTTTGATCCTTTTTTATTTTCTACTAATTAGACATTATAACTTGATAATAGGATAAAAGGAGAGAAGATGATTTGGATATATAACGGGATACTGCAATTGTTCTGATCAGTCTCGATTATTAAACTCCTCTATAGCTTCAAGAAAAGTTTCACCATATTTTTCGAAGTTATTATCCCCTACGCCTTTTATTTTTTTCATATGTTCTTCTGCTTCTGGTTTATGTCTAGCCATTTCTTCCATAGCTTTATTTGTAAATATGTAATATTTTTCTGTGTTTTTCTCATTTGCTATACGGTTTCTAATTTTATGTAGTTTTTTATAAAGTTCTTTATTTTCATTGTCCATCTTTGGTTCAATTTCAACACGATTTTTAAAGGACGCAACACTATCCTCAACGAAACCTTTGTCCTTCAGATTTTTTAAATAACTCTTTCTTATTCGAACTCCTTTTGATAAAGAACCTTTTTCTTCAATAGTTTTAATAGCTCCTTTCATGTTGTTTATCTGTAGTGCCCTAGATTTATCAAAACGTATGGTACCATAATTATTTTTTATAACTTTTCTTTCACCGGGATGGGAAGCAATCAATTGGTCTTCAATGTTACTCAATTCCCTTTTATGTTCTTTGATTTTTTTCTGGTAGTTTTTCTTTATTTTATCTTTTTGTTTTTCAGGTTCTTTAGATCCATTATCCATCCTCTGGATTTTTTTCCACTTTTTCTTCTCAATTTGGATAATTTTCTGTTTTCTGTTTCTATATTCTTTCATTAAGTTTTCAAAGTCTGTCTTTGTTTTGTCTTCTTTGAATCTGTTAGTAGAGATATCCTCTGTTTCCATTTTAATGTATTTTTCATCATCGAACTCCTTTTCAGGAATATCCTCGATTTCATCGATCCTTTCAATCACAGTATCAAGTTCGTTTTGAATTTTTATTTTTTCATTTTCTAGTTCCTCCATTTCTAGCCTAAAATTGTTCTCTTTATTGTAAATATCAGAGGTTTGATCTCCATATCTATCTCTAGACCACAGCTCGATCATTTCGTTCACTGTTACTAGATCGTCCTCAAGCTCTTCTCGCCTCTTCTCCAGTTCATCTATATCAAAATCGTACATCTAAATACCTCCTAAATCATCTTCAATCACTTCATGAACTAGCGCTTTTCTTTTTTTATGCATCCGTGTTTTTCTATAAGGATGCTTCTTTTTGTTTGCAAGCATACTACCATTATAATATATGATTAAACATCTATATAACGGTAAATATAGGAGAGGTGTGTAAAAATGGTGAAACTAAAAAAATCTTGGATAGTTCAATCTTAACCATTAATACCTTTCTTCATAATCTCGAATAGATTATTTTAGACTCCTTATTAAGATGATACAATATTCCCGTCTAATGCTAAGATCTAATGTATTAATAAGGGATCTAGTTATCTCACCTTCAGTTTCTTTAACGAATGCTTCTCTAAAAGTATTCTTAAAGCCTTTATTCAAAAATTGTCGATTTTTCCTCTCTGAATATTCGTAGATTTATTCATGATTTTTCAAATAAGATCCGCCATCACTGAAAACTTGACAGACTCAAATATAGTAAAACATATATTATAAAACTAAATTACGTTAGGAAATGGGTTGTTAAAATTGAATGAGGATAATGCTCATAAAACGGTTTGTTATACTGTTGGACATTCAAATCATGACATTTCGGTATTTATTGAACTACTAAATAAACATGAGATCGAAAAAATAATAGATGTTAGGAGTGTCCCCTATAGTAAATACGTTCCAGAATATAATAGAGATGAATTAAATAGATACTTGGAACGTGAAGATATTGATTATGAATTTAAAGGAGATACACTTGGAGCTAGACATACAGATGAAAAATTTTTAACCAATTCAAAAGTAGACTTTTCTAAAGTTAGAAAGGATGAGTATTATAAAGAATCAATTAAAAAATTAGTTGAGGAAATTAAAGGGGGGAGTAAAATTTCTTTAATGTGTTCAGAAAAAAATCCCTTTAATTGTCATAGATTTGTTTTAGTTTCTTATTCCTTAAAAAAGATGGGTGTAAATGTTAAGCACATCTTGGGAGATGGGGGAATACTTTCCAATGAAAAATTAGAAGAGAAGTTACTCTCAACCTATGGGCTTGATTTTAAACAAACAACATTGTTTGGAGAAAAGAAAAGTAAAAAAGAGGCTCTTGAAACCGCTTATAAGAAAAGAAATTTTGATATATCATACTCAGTAAAAAGGTGAAAGAATGAATATATATACAATAGGTTTTACAAAAAAGTCAGCTAGGGAGTTTTTCGAATTGCTATTGGATAACGATATAAAAAAAATAATTGATATAAGACTCCGTAATAACTCTCAATTAGCAGGATTTGCAAAAGCTAAAGATTTAAAATATTTTTTAGAGGAGATAGGAGATATCGCTTATATCCATAAACCAGAATTTGCTCCTTCTAAAGAATTATTAAATTCATGGAGAAACGATGAAATAACTTGGAAAGAATATGAAAAGATATACTTAAATGATCTTAAAAATAAGGTTGATTTCAACAAACTTGAAATTGATATTTTTGATAACTCATGTTTACTTTGCAGTGAAAACTTGCCAGAGAAGTGTCATAGAAGGTTATTAGCTGAATTTATTGATAAAAAATCACCGGAGAAGGTTCAGATACATCACTTAAAGGTGTAAAAATGGAAAAAAAGAAGATAATCTGTTTAGCAAATTCACGAAAATACGGTGGCAGGTGTATAGCAGGTAAAGAGATAAGGTCTCGAAATTGGATTAGACCCATCAGAGATGGAGGTAACGGAGAATTACGAGTATCTAACTTAAAATATAAGTGTGGCGGGGTACCAAACTTATTAGATATTATAGAGGTTCCTGTAGTTAAAAAGAAATCAGAGATTTATCATCCTGAAAATTATGTTATATGTAATACATCTTGGGAAAAATTTGGGAATTTCTCATATGATGATTTGGAAAAAATTGTTGATAATCCTAAGTCATTATGGCTCATAAAAGATTGCTATAAGGATAGAATCCCCTTAGATTATGTTAAGAAAAGCTATGGACAAATCAACAACTCTCTTTTATTAATTAAACCACAGAATTTCAAAATAAAAGTTAAAAAAGTACAATATAATGATAAGCGGCCGAAAATAAAAGTAAGGTCGAAATTTGAGTATAAAAATATTAATTATAATTTAACTGTTACTGATCCAGTCATAGAATATATATATAAGAAAAAAGGAATTGGAGAATATACTGTAAAATCAAATAATCTATATTTAGGTATTAGTTTAGGAGTTCCATATAATGGTGATTGTTATAAATTGGTAGCGAGTGTTATTTCTAAGGAATATAAAGAAATTAGAAAAAAATATCAAAAAGCTTGGGCATCTAATAAGAATATAAAAATTAAAGCAGATAACTTTGATAAAAATAAAGAGGAAACAAAAAACAGTCGGAATCAAAAGAGAAAAAAATTGATCAATTTAATAAAAAAATACAAAGAAAAAAGAAGAAAAATAAATGAGTTGAAAAGAAGACTTAACACGGAAACAGAGGAACTAGAAGAAAAAATTGGCAAATTAGAAAAAGAGAAAGAAGAATTAGAGAGGCCCTTTCTAGATGATATATCTAAATACAAATCTGAGATCA